>CAMATG010000151.1 GCA_945860645.1 Candidatus Sulfopaludibacter sp. SbA3
ATCGACTACGCCCCCTCCTCCGGCATCGCCCTCGACTACCGCATGCTCGCCGCCTGGATCAAACAACTTCCCCCCGCCGGACCGCAGGAGTAATCTCGTGCCCACACCCAAACAGAAATTCAACTTCCAGACGCTCCTCGTCCTCCCCATCCTCGCGGGCCTCGCCCTGCTGGCCACGCTTCCGCTCACCTGGAGCGATCAACTCATCGTCGGCGTCGCCCTTTATGCCTTCTGCGTCTATCTCAACAGCACCTCAAAAAGCTACCGCGTCACGCTGATTCTCATCCTGCTCTCGGTCTTCTGCACGGCCCGCTACACGATCTGGCGCTACCTCGAAAGCTGGCGGTTCTTTGGCGTCCAGGGCTCCTCGGCCATCTCGGTCGATCTCATCTTCGTCACCCTCCTGCTCGGCGCTGAAACCTACGCCGCGCTCATCCTCGCCCTGGGCTACTTCCAGGGCTTGAAGCCGCTCGGCCGCAAGCCGATTCCGTTGCCGGAGGACTCGACCAAATGGCCCACCATCGACGTCTTCATTCCCACCTATAACGAGCCGCTGGAGATCGTCAAACCCACCGTCATGGCCGCGCTCAACATGGACTACCCGCACGACCGTTTCAAGATCTACATCCTCGACGACGGCCGCCGCGACGAGTTCCGTCAATTCGCCGCCGACTACGGCGTCTCGCACGTCACCCGCGCCGACAACAAGCACGCCAAGGCCGGCAACATCAACGCCGCGCTCAAAAACACCTCCGCCGATCTGGTCGCCATCTTCGACTGCGACCACGTCCCCACGCGCAGCTTCCTGCAGCTGACCGTCGGCTGGTTCCTCACCAATCAGAAGCTCGGCATGGTGCAGACGCCGCACCACTTCTACTCGCCCGACCCGTTTGAAAAGAACCTCGATATCTTCAAGGAAGTTCCCAACGAAAGCTCGCTCTTCTACGGCATCGTGCAGGACGGCAACGACTTCTGGAACGCCACCTTCTTCTGCGGCTCCTGCGCCGTCATCCGCCGTCCGGCACTCGAGGAGATCGGCGGCGTGGCCGTCGAAACCGTCACCGAGGACGCCCACACCTCGCTCCGCATGCAGCGCCGCGGCTGGGGCACGGCCTACATCAACATCCCGCAGGCCGCCGGTCTCGCCACCGCCAGCATGGCCGATCACATCGGCCAGCGCATCCGCTGGGCGCGCGGGATGGTGCAGATTCTCCGCGTCGACACGCCGCTGTTCGGCAGCGGCCTCACCCTCGCCCAACGCCTGTGCTATTTCAACAGCGTTGTCCACTATCTCTACTCGCTGCCCCGGCTCATCTTTCTCACCGCTCCGCTCGTCTATCTGTTGCTCGGCTACAGCAACATGTACGGCTCGGTGGCGACGATTCTCTCCTACGCGCTGCCCCATCTGGCGCTGGCGACGCTCACCAACTCCCGCATCCAGGGCACCCATCGCCACTCGTTCTGGAACGAGGTGTATGAGACCGTCCTTGCTCCCTTCATCCTGCTGCCCACCATGGCCGCGCTCATCAACCCCAAGTGGGGCAAGTTCAACGTCACCTCAAAGAACGTCACCAGCGACCGGACGTATCTCGACTGGCATGTCGTCTGGCCTTTCGCCGTCCTGCTCGCGCTCAACATCGCCGGCATCCTCGTCGGCGTCGGTAAAATCCTCGACGATCACGAAACCTGGCCCACCATGGCCATCAACATCTTCTGGTCCCTGCTGAACGTGGTCGTGCTCGGCGCCTCGGTCGCCGCGGCCATCGAAAAACGCCAGCTCCGCACCTCCATTCGTGTCCCGGCCAACATCGCCGTCGAGTGCCTGCTCGACGATGGCCGCCGGTACCAGACGGTCACCAGCGATATCTCCACCACCGGGCTCGCCATTGAACTCCGCGAGGCGCCCGATCTCCGTCCGGCCGACACGTTCACTCTGCGCTTCCAGCTTCGCGGTGAGGACATCGAACGGCCCGCCTTCGTCGTCAAATCCGAAGAAGGCATGCTCCGCGTAGTCTTCCACCAATTGACGCTCGACCAGGAAGAGAAAGTCGCTCTGCTGGTCTTCTCCGGCGCCGACTTCTGGAACCGCTGGCGCAAGACCGACGTCGACCGTCCGCTGTACTCCTTCCTGCGCATCCTCGAAATCGCCACCAAAGGCCTCATCGCCATCCCCGCCTCGCTGTTCGGCTCCATCGCCGAAGCCAGCAAGAACGGGGTCAAGGGCCCGGCCTCCAGCCGCCGCCCGGTCTATTCGGCCGTGCTGCTGTTCGTGGTCCTGTTCACGCTGCTCGCCCTGCGCGCTCCCGCCCAACCGGCGCCACTGGCACTCGCCGGCGACGAACCGCAACTCGGCTTCCAGTCGGCCATCACCCTCCGCCAGGCGGGCCGCCCGGCGGGCCTCGCCCTCCAGGGCCGCGAAGCCACGGCGAACTTCGACTTCTCCATTCCCGTCGCCCAGCTCGCCACCGAAGCGCGCCTGGAACTCCGCTACCGCCTCGCCCCGGCCCTCAACCCGGACTCGAGCCGCCTGGAGATCCAGTTGAATGGCTCGCCGGCCGGCACCCTGCTTCTCAAACCGGCCGAGGGCGGCGACACCGGCGTCGCCACGCTCCCCCTGCCGGCCGAGTTGCTCACGGCCAACAACCGCATCAGCTTGCACCTCATCGCCCAGTGTGAGGACTGCTCGACGAAGGACGAACGCCGTCTCACCACCCAGTTGGAGGCGGCCTCGGCCATCATCTACTCCGGCGCCATTCTCCCCGTGCCCAGCCGGCTGGAACTGCTGCCGCAGCTCTTTGTCGACCCGGCCGCGCAGGTCCCCACCCGCATCGGCGTCCACTTCTCCTCACCGCCCAGCCGCGAACTGCTCACCGCCGCCGGCGTCGCCGCCTCCTGGTTCGGCACGCAGCCAGAACGCATGGCGGCCGACTTCCGCGTCTCCATCGGCGAACTCCCGCCGGGCAATCTCGTCTGGCTCGCCGATCGCTCCAAAGGCGATCTGGCCTCGCTCAACTGCAATTTGCCGCCGGGCCACGCCGTCGCCCTCTGCCCGCATCCGGCCGATCTGGCGGCCAAGATTCTCGTCATCGCCGGCGACAACGCCGCCCAGACTCTCCAGGCCGCGCGCGCCTTTGTGGCAGCCAAAGGCGTGAAGGGCGAAAGCCTCTCGCTCCCGGCCACCCCGCCCCGGCAACTGGCCGCCTACGAGGCGCCCCGTTGGCTGCGCGACGGCGAAACTGTTCCCTTCCGCAAGTTTGCAGGCGACGGCCAGTCGCGGCTCTCCGGCGCCGGCAGCGCGAAGCTCTACTTCCGCCTCGCCCCCGATCTCCACTTCGCCACCCGCAGCATGGTCCCCTTGCGGGCCTCCTTCCGCTGGCGCCGCATCCCCGGCTCCACCCCGGCCCGCCTGCGGGTCACCCTGAACGGCACCCTCGTTGCCCGCCGCTCCTTCCGCGGCCCAAAGGCCGGCGAGACGATCCAGGAAACGCTGCAGGTACCGGTCTCGGCGCTCTATCCGCGCAACACGCTCACCTTCGAACTCGAATATCCGGAACTGCCGGCCAGCGTGCGGCCGGAGTTTGAAATCGACATGGATTCGGCGCTCGATCTCCGCGACGTCGAACACTTCACCGAAATGCCCCGGCTCGATCTGTTCGCCAAGGCGGGCTTCCCGTTCACGCGGCACGCCGATCTGGCCGAAACCGCCGTCGCGCTTTCCGCCAACGCCTCTCCGGCGCAGATCGCCCTCGCTCTCAACGCCCTCGCCTTTCTTGCCAGCCAGACCGGCCAGGCGGCCACCTGGGTCAGCTTCATCCCCACCACGGAGATTGAACGGACGCGCGGCAAAGACGTGCTCATGATCGGCTCGCCGCAGGACCAGATGGATCTCGCCGCGCGCACCGCCGCCCTTCCACTCTCCTATAGCGACGGCATTTTCCGCACCGTCGAACCGCGGCAGTTGCTTAACCGCTACCTCTCCATTCCCTGGGCCGGCTACGGCAAGGAGCGCCGCCGCGCCAACGAATTCGTCGGTCGCGAAGGCGCCATGCAGGCGGTCCTCCAAGGGGCGCGCCTCGGCGACCGCAGTCTCATCCAACTGCTCGCCGTCGGCGACGACGACTCCGGCCAGATCTTCCCGGCGCTCGAAGCCGCCGCGGCGGCCGACGACATCTTCGGCAACTTGAGCCTGCAGCGCGCCGGAGCCTATCAATCCTTCCGCCTCGCCGACGAGTCCTACTCGGCCGGCCGGCTCGGCCCCATCCAGGCCTTCGATCACTGGATGACCCGCTATCTGCTCTTTATGCCGCTGTTTGTGCTGCTCTGCGCCGTACCGCTGGCGCCGCTGATCGAAGCCTTCGTGGAGCGCCGTCGCAAGGCACGTTTGGACTATGACGAGGAGTTGACTGTATGACCGTGCAAGGCCTGCTTTCCCTGCTATTGACGCTGTTTCTGGCCATCCAGGCGATCGCCCAGCCAGCCGACCCCGCTCTTGCGATGCTCTCGAACAAAGCCCGCGCGCTCGAAGTGCGCGGCCGGCTCGATCTGGCCATCAAGGCCTGGGGGCAGGTGCTGTGGAGCGACCCGAAGAGTACCGAGGCGCTCGGCGCCCTGGCGCGGCTCCACAAACAGTCCGGCGAAGACGTCCAGGCCCGCGCGTATCTGGACCGGTTGCGGAAGTTGACGCCCAACGCCGCTATACCCGAACCGCCCCGGCAGGCCGCGCGCGACCCGCGCCTGCACTCGGCCGAATCGCTCGCCCAGGCCGGCAAGTACGAAGACGCGACCCGAGTTTACGGCGAGGTTCTCGGCAACAAGGCCCCCACGGGCCCGCTCGCCGTCGCCTATTACGAAACCATCGGCGGCGTCAAAGGCCGCACGAATGAGGCCATCGCCGGCCTCGAACGGCTCCTGCGCGCCGAGCCCAACCAGCTCGACTACACGCTCGCCCTCGGCCGCCTCTGCACCTATCAACCGCAGACCCGCGCCCGCGGCATCCGCCTGCTGCAGTCGATCCCCGCAACCGGGGTGCACGGCGAAAAGGCCCGCGCCGCCATCCGCCAGGCACTCGTCTGGGAGAACGGCTCGCCCGCCTCGCTCGCGCCGTTGTGCGAATATCTGGCGCAGACCCCGGACGCCGAACTCACCCGGCTCGCCACCACCGCCGCCAGCGCCACCTCGGCCGCTCCCCGCGCTCTCTCGCAGAGTCCGCAAGAGGCGCTTGGCTACACCGCGCTCAACGCGGGCGATGCCCCGGCCGCCGTCGCGTACTTTGAAAAGGCACTCCGCGAAACCCCGCGCAGCGCCACCGCCCAGGCCGGTCTCGGCTACGCCCGGATGAAGCAGAAGAACTGGGTCGAAGCCGTCAAGGCCTGGGAGCAGGCCACCCGCGCCGTACCCGGCAACAAGCAGTGGGCCGAAGCCCAGGCCGAGTCCCGCTTTTTCCTCGCCATGAGCGAAGGCACCGCCGCGCTGAAGCAGAACCGTGTCGGCCCGGCCGCCGCGCAGTTCCAAACCGCGCTCGCCCTCCGTCCGGCCAGCCCGGACGCCCAGCGCGGCCTTGCCGGCGCCTGGATGGCGGCCGGGGAAAACGCGCAGGCCGCCGCGCTCTTCCAACAGCTCACGCTCACCGAAAATAACGCCGCCGATTGGCGCAACCTCATCGCCGCCCGCGCCAAAGCCGGTGGACAGGAAGCCGGAGGGCAGAAAGAAGCCCTCGCCCTCTGGGCCAAAGCCCCGGCCACGGTCCGCGAAGGCCTCCGCGCCGATACCGAACTGCAACTCCTACTCGCCGGCTCCTACCTGAACGAGGGCCGGGATAAAGACGCGGTCGCGCTCTATCAGGCGGCCGTGAACGCCGATACCGCCAACGTCGTCGCCTGGGAAGGACTGCTCGCGGCTCTCATGGCCGCCAAAGAAGAGACGCGCGCCTACGAAGCCCTCTCGTCGATGCCCGCCAAGGTCTATGCCGAGGCGGCAGACCGGCCCGGATTCTTGCGTTCCGCCGCGCTACTGCAGATGCATCTGGGCCGCTACGACGCCGTCGAATCGCTGCTCCTCAAATGGATCGCCCGCGCCGGCGCGGGCAACGTTCCGGCCGACGTGCAGACCCAGCTCGCCAGCATCTGGCTGAAGCAGGGCAAGGCCCCGGAAGCCGAGAAGCTCCTGCGCGAACTACTCGCCCGGGACACCGCGGCGAGCGACGGCTTCCGTCCCGAGGCCACCCGCCAACTGCTCGCCGCGCTCCAAGCCCAGCGCCGCTCGGCCGAAGCGCTGCTTGAGTCCCGCCGCGTCCCTCCCATCGTGCAGGCCCAGCTCCAACAGGACAACGACTATCTCTCGCTCATCGCCGCCATCAACAGCGAAGCCGGCAACCAGGGCGAAGCGCTGCGGCTGGTCCACGAAACCCTCGCCCGCTTTGAGCAAAAGGGCGAACGCCCGCCGGCGCAGATGCGCCTCCAACAGGCGTGGCTGCTGTTGAACGCGAACGCCGATGGCCGCGAACTGTTTGCCGTCCTCAAATCGCTCGCCACCGATACCACCCTCTCCGCCGATCAGCGCACAAGCTACAACGAGCTCTGGTCGGTCTGGTCCCAGCGCCAGGCCGAAGAGGCCCGCCGCTCCGGCAAGCCCGATCGCGCCACCGCCATCCTCGCCGAAGCCGTCCGCATGCTGCCCGCCGACGGCCGCCTGCGCGGAGCGTATGCCGCCTCGCTCAAAGAGTCAGGCGATACGAAGAAGGCGCTTGCCGCCTACAAACAGTGGGGCCTCACCGGCGCCAGCGTGGACGACTACTCCACCGCCATCGGCACGGCCATGGCAGAGCGCAGCGATCTGGCCGCCAAGTGGCTCGACGACGCCATGAAGCGATTCCCCTCCGAACCCAAGGTGTTGGGCCTTGCCGCCGACATCTACGCGCAGAAGGGCGATTTCGCCCGCGCCGAGATGTACTACCGCAGCGCCCTCGCCGTCGCCGGTCGCAAGCCGAAGGCCGATACGGCGCCGCTCTTTGCCGGCCGCCAACCGGGCAACGCTCTCGGCCGCCTCATCGTCGGCGAACAGGACCAAACTCCCCCCGCCCCCGAACCCGGCGCCGACCGGCTCGGCCGCGTCCTCAGCGGCGACGCCAACGCCGACACGCTGCCCGGCCCCTTCGCCAATTCGCTCGTCAACCAAAAGAGCGAAGGCGACCGCATCGCCGATCGCCTCCAAGCCATCACCGCGCGCAACACCCCCACGTTTGAAGTCACCAGCACCATCTCCTCCCGCAGCGGCACGCCCGGCTTCGACCGGCGCACGTTGCAGGAGACGGAAATTGGCGTCAGCAAAGTACTCGGCAACGCTGTCCGCGCCAGCCTCATCGTCCGTCCCACGGCCATCCGTACGGAAGCCGCCGATGGGACGAGCGAAACGTTCCGCCTCGGCCTGCTCCCGGTGGGCTCCACCTTCGACGGGCAAAGCGTCTCCGGCATGGCCGCCGAGTTCCAGCTTTCGAGCAACGATTTCGGCCTCCGCGTGGGCGCAAGCCCCCAAGGGTTCCTTGTCAAGAACTACATCGGCGGCCTGCGCTTCCGTCCCGCCGGCGGTCACATCACCGTGCTGCTCAACCGCGATAACGTCAAGGACAGTCTGCTCAGCTTTGCCGGCCAGCAGGACCCGATCACCAAACAGACGTGGGGCGGCGTGGTCGCCAATCTCGCCCAGGTCACCGGCAACTGGGGAGACGAAAAGGGGGGCTTCTACGTCTCCGGCGGCTACTCCATCGTCACCGGCAAGAACGTCCAGACCAACCGCGCCTTCCACGGCAACGGCGGCAACTACTGGCGCGTGCTGCAAAACGCCTCGGGCGCCCTCACGGTGGGCCTGAACCTCACCGGCATGGCCTACGAAAAGAACCTGCGCTACTACACCGCCGGCCAGGGCGGCTACTTCAGCCCGCAGCGTTTCTACATGTTCAACGTGCCGCTCACCTGGCGCGGCACCTACGGCCCGCGCTTCCGCTATGTGGTCAATGGCGGCCTTGGCACGCAGCACTTCCGCGAGGACCGCTCGCCGTACTTCCCCACCATGGCCGCGCTGCAAAACGCCGTCGCGCTTTACTACCCCGGCCAATCGCAGACCGGCGCGTCGTACTCGGTCGATTTCCGCGGCATCTACCAGCTCTCCGAGCAGTGGTTCCTCGAAAGCTATTTCAACCTGAACAACGCCCGCAACTTCACCGCCCAGTCGGCCGGCTTCACCCTGAAGTACGGCTTCCGTCCGCGGCCCATCGGCACCGAACCCGGTCCGCCCTCGGTCCCCGATTGGAAGGGCGCGCAACCGTTCCTGCCGTAGGAGGAGCCCCTATGCGAACTCTCCTCCTGTTGGCTCTTGTCTGCGGCGCCGCGCGGGCCCAATCGCCGCTCACCTGCACGCGCCTGGAATCGACAGGCGTCGTCCGGGCCGAGGGGCTGGCCGAACTGCTGCCCGACATCGTCGTCGAATGCCGCGGCGGCCAACCCGGCGCGGTCGCCTCCTACTCGGTCCTGCTCACGGTCCAGGGCACCTGGGCCACCCGGCCAGCCTTCACGGCCCCGGCCGCGCCCGGCGCAACCACGCCCCCCACACCCACGCCCATCTGGAACGAAGCGCTACTCGTCATCGACGATCCCGCGCCCACCGCCCAATCGGTCTGCCTCCCGGTCACGAGCTTCACCAGTTGCGCCCCCGCTGCCACGGCCAACATCTTCCCCGCCCGGCGCCTGGAAAACAACCTCGTCAGCTTCACCGACGTACCCTTCCCCGCCCCCGGCGACACGCGCACCCGCCGCCTCCGCATCACCAACCTGCGCGTCAACGCCCCGCTCTCGGCCGCCAAGGGCGGCGCCATCTCGACCACCGTCCAACTGCTCGACCCGCGCGGCGCGCTCGTCCCCCTCACCGGCCGCGAGGCCATCTCGGCCACCGCCCAGCCTTCGTACAAGCTCCAACTGCTCGACGCGCGCGGCAACCCAACCAGCGACCTCGCCCCGGCGCTCCTCGCCTCCCCCGCCATCGTCCCGCTCAACGCCCCCACCGACGCCCTCTCCTTCTTCGCCGCCTTCGAAGAGGAACAACCGGCCGCCTTCCGCCGCCGCAACATCGCCACCACGCCCGCCTTCCCCGGCAGCGTGCAGAGCCAGAACCTCCCCGGCCTCACCTACAACACCGAGACCGGCTTCTTCGATACCCGCCTCCCGCTCACAAGCGCGCTCAGCCTCGCCGGCGCCGCCGACTCCGGCACCCGGCTCCGGCTCACCATCGAAAATCTTCCGAAGAACATCCTCGTCTGGGTCAGCATCCGCGACGTCGCCACCGGCACCCGCAGCTTCGACAAGGACTCCCCCAAAGCCCTGCTCACCTACGCGAACCCCAACGGCGACGGCCCCTTCAGCCCCGTCTCGCCCTACCTCCCCGGCTGGGCGCAGCTGTACTCCGACAACGGCAAAGCACAAGCCGTCTGGGAGATCGTCTCGGCCGACCCCGGCGCGCTAGACCGCATCGCCTTCCAAATCGCCCTCACCTCGCAAGGCTCGGCCGGCACCGGCGCGGCCACCCTCCGCGGCAGCATCGCCCCGTTCCTCGAAGCCACAACCGCAACCGCGACCCTCGCCCACATCCCCCGCTTCCAAATCCCGGCGCGCCCCATCGCCGCCTTCACCCTCACCAATTCGCTGCAAACCGCCCCGGCGTCCTTCACCTCCGCCGCCAGCTTCACGGGCGTCTCGGTCGCCCCCGGCTCCTTCGCCGCCGGCTTCACGGCAAGCCTCGCCGCCTCCACCGTGGCCTCCGTCTACCCCTGGCCCACCACCCTCAACGGCATCCAGGTCCAGCTGATCGACGCCACCGGCACCGCCCGCCTCGCCCCGCTGCTCGTCGTCGCCCCCGGCCAGGTCAACTTCCTGCTGCCGGAAACCATCTCCCCCGGGCCCGTTCTCATCAACGTCCTGCGCCAGGGCCTCGCCGTCGCGAGCGGCCTGTCGAACGTTCAAGCCACCACCCCCGGCCTCTTCTCCGCCGATGGCACCGGCCGCGGCCTCGCCGCCGGCACCGCCCTCCGCCTCACCACGGCGGACGCCAACCCGGCCACCCCGCTCACCGCCGCCATCCCCATCACGGATGGCGAACCGGTCTATCTCTCCCTCTACGGCACCGGCATCCGCAAGCGCCGGGACCTCGCCGGGGTCACCGCCACCGTCGGCGGCCTCCCCGTGCCCGTGCTCTACGCCGGCCCCCAGTCGGATCTCCCCGGCCTCGACCAGATCAATCTCGGCCCGCTCCCGCCAGCCCTCAAAGGCCGCGGCGAAGTCCCCGTGGTGGTTCTGATCGACGGTGTCGAGGCCAACACCGTCCGCATCAGCGTCGAATAGAGCCCCACCCATCCCCCCGCAGACCCGACACTCCCCCCAAAAAGCGGAAGCGGCAACTAAGCCGCCTCCTCCAACGGCATCAAATCCAGCCGCTTCCCGCCCGAGTGCAGGTCGCACCGCACAATCGCCCCCGGCGGCACACACCCATCGGCCACCAGCGCCGACAGCGGATGCATCAGGTGCCGGTGAATGGCCCGCTTCAACTCCCGCGCGCCATACTGCGAACTGGTCCCCTGCTCCAGCAAGAACCGCCGCGCGCGCCGCGGAACCTGCAAGTAGAACCGCCGCTCGCCCAGCCGCTTCGAAATGTGGTTGGCCAGTTCCTGCAGCTGGATATCCAGGATCTTCTCCATCGCCTCGCCCGACAACGGCCGGTAGGTCAGCATCAGGTCGAT
>CAMATG010000152.1 GCA_945860645.1 Candidatus Sulfopaludibacter sp. SbA3
CAACCCCACCAAAACCCCGTTCTTCGTAACCTCCCCCCGCGAAAAATCCACCTCCACCCCCCCAAACCGGAACCGCAAAACAGGCGTCAACGCCTCCTTCCGCACCCGCCGCAACAACGCCGTCACCCGCGCCCACACCCTAACCCAACCCTGCACCCCATAAACCGTACTAATGGAAAATCGTCCCCTGTGGAAAACTCAGTCACAAGGGAGATCGATCTATTTTCAAACCGCTAACCCAAGCAGATCCAAACACCTACAGCCAAATCCCAAAAACCGAAGCCGCCGGTTACTAGCCAAGCCGCCAATAGACTAAAGGCAGTATGGCACTCCAAAACCATTCCAACCGACGCGCCGAATCCGCCCGGATCAACGGCGCCAAAAGCCAGGGCCCGAAAACGCCCGAAGGCCTCCTCAAAGCAAGAACCGCCACATTAACCCACGGTCTATACGCCAACGAAGAGACCCTGAAAGCCTCCGTCAGCCAGGAAGGCTTCCTGAAGCTACGGGAATCCTTCTACAAATACTGGCAGCCCGAAGACGAATACATCGCCACCCGTGTCGACGAACTCACTTTCGCCCACTGGGAACTGGCCCGATTGATGCTCGTCAGACGCTCCGAACTAGCCGAACTCCACGCCAATACCGGCGGAGTCCTCCAGGCTGAACTCGAAGCCTGCAAACCCGGCTCCCTGGTCTACCGCCTGGAGGTCCGCATCAACCGCCACCAATCGACGATTTCCCGATTGGAACGCGACATCATGCGCCTGAAGAAATTTGCGGCTGTTGAAGGACCCTCCCAAGAGTCATTGAAAACAAACGAAGTCCCAGAACCGCCCCAGGAAGTGCAACCACAACAACCGGAAATTCCGGTCCCGCCGCCGGTCAACCGGCTCGCTACCCGAAGCCCACAGGGCGAAGGGGAGCCCGTAATGTAACCAAAAAAAGCCCTGCCTACGCCCGAAGTGTGTCCAAAAATACCCACTAACCTCGATATAATCCCGGCATGTCTCGCATTGGGGTTCTCTTCCTCCTCGCCGTAGGTGCGTCCCTCGCCCAGTCGCCCACCGCCACCATCACCGGTATCGTCCGCGATCCACAAGGCGCCGCCGTGCCAGGCGTCCAAATCACCTCCACCTCCGCCGCCACCCAGCAGAAGGTCACCTACTCGACCAACATCGACGGCCTCTTCTCCCTCCGCCAGCTCCCCATCGGCGCCTACGTCGTCGAAGCCGAAAAAACAGGCTTCCGCCGCTTCGTCCGCCGCGGCCTCGTCCTCACCACCGGCCAAAACCTCGAACTCGATATCCAGCTCGAAATCGGCGCCGTCAGCGAATCCGTCACCGTCTCCGGCTCCGCCACCATGCTCGAAACCCGCACCTCCGACATCGCCCAGCTCGTCGAAGCCAAGGCCGTCGAAGACCTCCCCCTCGGCGACCGCCGCTCCCTCAACCTCATCCAGATGACCGGTGCCGCCGTCTTCATCGGCTACGACTCCGGCCAGAAACCCAACTTCTCCCTCGCCGGCTCCCGCCAGCAGTCCCAGATGTTCTGGATCGATGGCGGCACCGGCCAGAACATGCGCTTGGGCGTCGGCCAGGTCGATCTCGATCCCCCAGTCGAAACCGTCGCCGAAGTGAAAATCATGGCCAACGGCTACTCCGCCGAATACGGCGGCTCCAACGGCGGCGTCATCGTCGCCACCACCAAGAGCGGCACCAACAACGTCCACGGCTCGCTGTTCGAATACGTCCGCAACGAGAAGTTCGACGCCCCCAACTTCTTCGCCCCCATCGTCAACGGCCAAAAGTCCAAAGCCCCCCTCCGCTACAACGTCTACGGCGGCACCCTCGGCGGCCCCGTCATGATCCCCAAACTCTATAAGGGTAAGGACAAGACGTTCTTCTTCTTCGCCTACGAAGGCTCCCGCCGCCGCGACGGCGCCATCGCCACCCTCAACGTTCCCACCGCGCTCCAGCGCGCCGGGGACTTCTCCCAATCCGTCAGCAACACCAACGTGCTCATCCCCGTCTACGACCCCGCCTCCACCCAGAACGTCGCCGGCCGCCTCACCCGTACCCAGTTCCCCGGCAACCGCATCCCCGCCTCCCGCCTCGATCCGGTCGGCCTGAAAATCATCCCCTTCTCCCCCCTCCCCAACCGCGCCCCCGACGGCGCCGCCGGCGCTAATAACTTCCGCGCCAACTTCGTCAACGGCCTCACCCGCGACAACTACACCGCCAAAATCGATCACAACTTCGGCGCCAAGGATCGCCTCTCCGGCCGCTACCTCTACAACTCCGACGACACCGACAAAACCAGCGTCTATCCCGACCCCGGCGCCGACCCCGACCCCATCGCCCTCCGCCACCAGAACTACTTCTACGGCAACTGGACCCGCACCGTCTCCGCCACCGTCGTCAACGACTTCCGGATTACCTACTCCAACCGCATTAACCACGCCATCGCGCTCGGCCGCGGCAAACCCTACGCCTCCCAGCTCGGCCTCAAAGGCATCCCCGATGGCGACTTCCCCAACTTCGCCCCCGCCGGCTTCCAGGGCCTCGGCTCCACCGCCCAGGAACGCCGCCAGTTCCCCATTCAGCAGTACCAAATCGTCAATAACTTGAGCTGGATCCGCGGCAAGCACAGCTTCAAGTTCGGCGGCGAATGGCGCCCCTCCCTCAACGACGAAATCAACCGCCCCACCGCCGCCGGCTCATTCGCCTTCAGCCTCCTCGCCACCGGCCAGCCCGGCGTCGCCACCTCCGGCAACGGCCTCGCCACCATGCTCCTGGGCTTCCCCACCGGCTTCTCCGCCCGCGAAACCCAACCCCTCAACCGCCGCTCCACCTACCTCGCCGGCTTCGCCCAGGACGACTGGAACATCTCCCGCAATCTCACGCTCAACATCGGCGTCCGCTGGGAAACCGACACCGCCATGCGCGATACCGCCAACCGCGCCAACGCCTTCGACACCACCCAGATCAACCCCGTCAGCGGCACCCCCGGCGTCGTGAAGTTCCTAGGCGTCAACGGCTGGCGCAACTCCATCTACGACACCGATTGGAACAACTTCGGCCCCCGCTTCGGCTTCGCCTGGAAGCCCGGTGGCAACCAGAAAACCGTCGTCCGCGGCGCGCTCGGCATCTTCTTCGCCCACCCCTTCGATGCCGGCGTACCCAACGCCGCCTCGCTCGGCTACGAGCTCTCCGCCACCCTCAACTCCCCCGATAACGGCATCACCGCGCCGTTCTACTTGCGGGACGGCCTTAACGTCACGCTCCAGGGCGCCGCGTTGAACGATAGCTTCGGCGCCGTCCGCGTCGGCCAGCAGCCCACCAACGCCGTCACGTTCTTTGAAACCCGCCGCCGCACCGGCTACTCGGAAATGTTCAACTTGGGCGTCCAGCGCGAACTCAAAAACGGCATCCTCGCCGAAGTCACTTTCATCGGCAACCTCAGCCACAAGCTGCCCAGCGGCAATCTGTCCCTCAATCAGGTCACACCGCAGCAACTGGCCGTGGCCATCTCCCAGAACCGCACGCCCACCCAGTCCGACCGGCCCTTCCCGCAATTCTCCAACGTCAACATCCAAGGCCCGGCCTTCGGCGACGCCCGTTACTACGCCGCCGTCGGCCGCGTCGAACGCCGCTTCGCCAACGGCTACTCCATCCTCGGAACCTACACCTGGGCCCGCTCCTTCAACAACTACACCGACGGCGGCTCCCTCGGCGCCGACATCGGCTTCAGCGATTTCTACAACCGCCGCAACGACTGGGGTCCCACCGGCAACGACATCCGCCACCGCTTCACCATGACCAGCGTCTACGACATCCCCGTCGGCAGAGGCAAAAAGTACCTGGCCCACAGCTGGCTCGGCGCCGTCGTCGGCAACTGGTCGCTCGGCGGCATCCTCACGCTGCAAACCGGCGAGCCATTTACCGTCAACACGCAGGTGAACAACACCTTCGTCAACAGCGCCGGCGCCCAGCGCGCCGACATCAGCGGCAACCCGAACCTCCCCAACAGCGAGAAGACGCTGAACCGCTGGTTCAACACCGCGGCGTTCACCCAGCCCGCCCAGTTCCGCTTCGGCAATCAGGGCGTCAACATCGTGCGCGGCGACGGCGTCATCAACCTGGACTCGTCCATCCTCCGCAACTTCCCCATCACGGACACGATCAAGTTCCAGTTCCGCGGCGAGTTCTTCAACATCACCAACCACCCGAACTTCGGCAACCCGGGCGCGACGTTGAACGGGCCCGGCTTCGGCATCGTCTCCGGCGCAGGCGCCGGCCGCCGCATCCAGCTGGGCGCGCGCTTCGTGTTTTAACCGCTACTTGCGGCGCCGGGCTTCCTGGCGTTCAAACACCGGAATCAGTCGCGACTCGATGAAGCGGAACGCTTCATCGAGTCCCTGGCTGCTATAAACCTGGCCGATTTCGGCCTCCACCTCACTCGGCTCGCCGAAGCAGGAGAGGAACTGATTGGAGGTCAGCCGCACGGACTTCGCCCCGTCGATCAACCCGTCATCGCGCAGGATCTTCAGACGCGCGTAGAGGCTGAGCACGGCATCGCCGACCCAGGCTTCTTTCAATACTTCGGCTCGATCGGTGCGGCGGGCCAAGAGCTATGCGCCGCCGGTACGCGGGCTGGAGACCGTTCCGGGATTCGATCCGGCACCCGTGTGGCGCGCCGCGCCGGGGGCCGCAACTTTACCGCCGCTGCCGAATCCGGCATTCGACTGGCTGGCCAGCCGGTCAGCTTCAATCTGTTCCGGAGTGCGGAGGTCGGGTTCCGTTTCTTTCGCCTTTGTCTTGGCGCGTTCTACCTGACGTTTGTGACGTTTCGCTAGTCGTTTGTCCATATTCTGACACTACCGCAAACCCGTGATGTAATGGGAAGGCCTCTGCTTTCCCA
This sequence comes from Candidatus Sulfopaludibacter sp. SbA3, assembly GCA_945860645.1. Classification (GTDB taxonomy): domain Bacteria; phylum Acidobacteriota; class Terriglobia; order Bryobacterales; family Bryobacteraceae. Next base: position 4,924 of record CAMATG010000152.1, read on the forward strand.
TGCTTACCAAGATTGACAAGTTCGAGTTCTGGCCGATCCTGATCCCCGATTTCGCGCTGCTCAACATGAGCGGCCTGCATGCCCCGATGACGCCCCGCATCATCACCAAATGCACGCTGGCCGATGGCGCCGAAGGCTACGGCGAGATCCCCTGCAACACCGGAATCATCCGCGTGATGGGCACGCTACTGACGCAGTTGGTCGGGCTTGGCGTCGAAGAAGAGCTCGGGCGGCTGGACTGGGTGGTGGCGGAGAGCAAGCGGCTGGCGGCGGAGTTCGCGCTCGCCGATGAACGCGGCAGCGCCAGCTTCGACCGCGGCGTGACCAATCACACCCGCGCCGGGATCCAGATGGCGCTGGCTTCGGCCTTTGCGATGCACAAGGGCCTGCCGCTGTGCGATCTGCTGGGCGGGGAGAATGGGCGCAAGCGCAGCGAAGTGAAGTTCAACACGTATCTGTTTTACCTGGCCGCGACGGATGGCTCCGGGCTGGGCTATTCGTATCTGAAGCCACGCGCGCCGAAGGGCGAGTTCGAGAAGATGCGCACGGAGACGGTGCTGGACGCCGGCGCGGTGGTCCGGTTCGCGCAGGCCGCGCTGGCGGAGCGGATGCCGGGCGTGGGGCTGGTGAAGTGGAAGCTCGGCGTGCTGGACCCGGAAGCGGAGTTGGAATGCATGATCGCACTGGCGCGCGCGCTGGGGCCGGGCGTCCAGGTGGTGCCGGACCCGAACGCGGCCTGGGACGTGCCGACGGCGATCGGCGTGATCCAGCGGCTGAAGGAAGCGATCGGCGATCAGTTGCCGTACTTCGAAGACCCGGTGGCGGGCCTGGACGCGATGGCCGAAGTGCATCGCGCGACCGGGGTGCCGCTGGCAACCAACATGTGGGCGCCGAACTTCGAAGCCCACGAAGAGGCGGCGCGTAAGGGCGCGATCCAGATCACGCTGGGCGGCGATTGCCACTACATTGGCGGAAGCGACGAAGCGGTGCGCCTGTCGGCGTGGTGCGCGACGAGCGGGATGGGGTTCGGGCAGCATTCGAACACGCATCTGGCGATCTCCAACGCGCATACCGTGCACATGGGCGCGGCGGCGGCGGTCCACGAATGGCCGTTCGATTCCCACTACTGGCCGTGGCAGGTGGACTACGACCCGACGGTGAAGCGGAACATGGCGATGGAACGCGGCGGGGTGTGCCGTGTGCCAGAGGAACCGGGGCTGGGCATCGACGTCGCTATGGACGGCGTGCTGACGCTGCACGAGGAGTATTTGAAGTGCAACCGGAACGGGCGGGCGTATCAGAACCGGGACGACGGCCCACCCGCGGAGGTGGTATACGGCGGGTGGATGAGGCCGCAGACACGGGCGAAGAAGTGGTTTATGGCGGGGGTGCGATAGGCGCTTTGGCCTTCTGCGGGGTGTATCGCGTCTATGGGGACACGGCTGTGATTGGGTTACGGGCCGAACTTTGTCGGGGGTTCTGCCCGCCATGTCCCCGGTCGGGTCGGTCGGGTGGCTCGGATCGGGGACATGGCGGGCTGCGTGATTAGTTGGTGATGTCGTGCGTGGTGGACTGTTCACGCAGCGGGAGGTAGATCTTGTACCATTCCTTCTGCGCCGCGCTGTCGGTGTAATCCTTCAGCGCCTTCTCGTTCTTGAACTCCATCACGATGGCGTGCGTGTAGCCGGTGCCCTGCACCTTCAGCGCCTTCGTCCAGATGCGGGTGATGCCTTTGTAGCTGTTGGCGACGGTCTGGGCGCCCTGCAGCGCCGAGGCGATCTGCTCGGGCGTGGTGCCGGCCTTCCACTTGATCGTCACAACGTGGACGACGGTGGTCGGCTTCTTGGCGGCGGCCTCAACGGGGCTCATGGTGAGAGCGAGGGCGGCCACGGCGGTTAACAGGAGGGTTTTCATTGGTTTTGTGTTTGCCTTTCTTTAAAGCCCTGCCAGTGCTCGCATAGGATGATGGAGTTGGCGGGGTTGTTGGGGTCGTACTTGGCGGTTGCGGTGCCCACGAGTTGCTCCGCGGGCCTGGGCAGAAACTCGGTCAGGGTGGAGATGTCCTGCGTGGTGTCGTAAGCCACACCGGCGATCTCGTACCCGTACTGGAGCGTCTGCTCGTCCGCCTGGTAAATGGTCACTTCGGTCAAGCGGCCATTGACGTGTAAATGAATCCGGCGCCTCCGTTCCCGTTCCGCGGGCGTGCGAGTGCGCCGGATATAACGAGCCACCAGCCAAACCAGCGCCCCCGTGGCGGCAAGGCCGACGGTGGCGGGAGCGGCGATGGGGATATTGAGCAACGACTACTTGGTACCGAAGACCTTGGCGTAGTCCTTGAGGAACGCGTCCAGGCCCTTGTCGGTCAGCGGGTGGTTGAAGAGAGAATCGAGCGTCTTGAAGGGCAGCGTGCCGATGTGCGCTCCGGCCTTGGCGGCCTCGATCACGTGATTCGGCGTGCGCAAGCTGGCGGCCAGGATCTGCGTTTTGAAGCCGTAGTTTTTGTAGATCTTCACCAGGTCGTGGATGAGGATCATGCCATCGGCGCCCATGTCGTCGATGCGGCCGACGAAGGGGCTGATGATGTAGGCGCCGGCTTTGGCGACCAGCAGGCCTTGGCCGGCCTGGAAGCAGAGCGTGACGTTGGTGCGGATGCCTTCGCTTTCCAGCGCCTTGCAGGCCTGGACGCCGTCGCGGATGAGCGGCAGTTTGACGATGATGTTCTTGTGGATCTTGGCCAGCTTGCGGCCTTCTTCCAGCATGGCGCTGAATTCGGTGGCGACGACTTCGGCGCTGATGTCGCCGTCGACGATGTCGCAGATGGCACGGACCTGCTCTTCGATCGGCTTGCCTTCCTTGGCGATCAGCGAGGGGTTGGTGGTGACGCCGTCAACGATGCCCCACGAGGCTCCCTTTTTGATTTCTTCGAGGTTGGCTGTATCCAGAAAAATTTTCATGCTTGTCTCCTGTTGGAATCTTGTTTTACTCCGCGACGATGGTGTTCTCAACCTGGCCGACGCCGGGAACAACCACGCGGACTTTGCTGCCCACTTGCATGGGGCCGACGCCCTCAGGGGTGCCGGTGGCGATGAGATCGCCGGGCTCCAGGGTCAGGAATTGGGTGACGTAGGCCAGAATAGCACCCGGGGAAAAGATCATGTTCGTGACGGGCGCGTCCTGGACGCACTTGTCATCGAGCCAGGTTTGGACGCGAAGTGAATCGAAATCCACTTCCTTGATGGGTACGGCCCAGCGGCCGGTGGGGCAGAAGGTATCGAAGCCTTTGCCGCGGGTCCACTGTCCGTCTTTGCGTTGGAGGTCGCGGGCGGTGACGTCGTTGACGCAGGTGTAGCCCCAGACGTAGTCGCGCCAATCTTCGGCTTTGACGTTGCGGGCGCGCTTGCTGATGATGAGGCCGAGTTCGCCTTCGTAGTGCAGGTTGCCCGAGAGCTTCGGATACACCACGTCATCGCCATCGGCGACGAGCGAGGACGGCGGCTTGAGAAAGATCAACGGCTCGGTGGGGATGTCGTTGCCGAGCTCCTTGGCGTGTTCGGCGTAGTTGCGGCCGACGCAGACGATCTTGCTGGGGCTGGCGGCGGGCAGGAGTTTGACCTGCTCGACGGGGATGACGGCGCCATCGGGTTCGGGGGCGAAGAGGGAGCGGACGGGGCGGATGGCGCCGCCGTCGAGAATGCCGTAGCGGGCGCCGTTGGCGTCGGTCAACGTTGGCGGGGCGGCGTGGTCGAGGGTGAAACGTACGTATTGGGTCAAGGGACGGTGATCTCCACTTCTTGCGATGTTGCGCTTTGATTTTTCCGCAGATCGAGCGCCGATACCTGGTAGCGGTAGCGGGCGCCGCGCTGCACGTCCCGGTCCGTGTAGGCCGGGGCATCCAGATAGTTAGCCACTTCGGCGAAGGCGCCGGCGCCAACAGCGCGGCGGACGATGTAGCCGAGCACATCGCCTTCGGGGTTCGGATTCCAGGATACTTCTACTGTCCCGGCGCCGGCGACGGCGTTGAGGCCAGTGGGCGCGGATGGCGGGAAGCGATCGACGATCGTGAGCGCTTGCGGGCCGACGCGTTTGCCTTGGGCCTTTTCGCCGCGGGCCTGGATTTCGTACTTGTACTCTTTGCCGAGGAGGGCGCGGGGGTCGGCGAACTGGCCGGCATTGCCTTCGCCGATGGCGGCGCCGTCGCGGTAGACGATGACGGGGCCGGGGTAGCCTTGCCAGGTGAGGATGGCGCCATTGACGGCGCTATCGGCTACGAAGGTGGCGGGCGTGATGACGGGCGGTTCGACGCGGAGGGTGACGAAGTTCGACCAGCCGGAGGCGCGGCCTTTGACGTTGGCTGTGCGGAGGGCGAGGACGACTTCTTTCCCAGCGAATTCGCGAACGTCGACCGAGGTATCGGCCGGGCCGGGCGTGGTGGCTTCGACGGCCACGGGTTTCGCCGCGGCGGCCCAGGCATCGATGTTCCAGCCGGCTTCGGGCTGGGGGCCGACGCGGAGTTCGACCTTGGCAATTTCGGCGATGTCGAGGTTTTCGGTGGTCTTCTGCGGCAGGGTGAAATCTACTTTGAGAGCCGATTCGACTTGCTGGGCGCGGAGATCCTGGACGGGTTGGGGAATGTTGAGCGCGGGAGGTAATGGGTCTCCCACGTAGCCGCACGAAGCGGCCAACAGCGCCACGCCCGCAACCAGTGCCGATAGCCTCACAAAATGTACTTGCTCAGGTCCTGATCTTTGACGATGCTGGCGAGTTGCTGCTGCACATATTTGGCGTCGATTTTGACGTTTTTCTTCTTGAGGTCCGGGCCTTCGAAGCTGATTTCTTCGAGCACCTTTTCCATGATGGTGTGCAGGCGGCGGGCGCCGATGTTTTCCATCACTTCGTTCACCTGGGCGGCGAAGAAGGCGATTTCCTTGATGGCGTCATCGGTGAAGGTCAGCTTGATGCCTTCGGTTTCGAGCAGCGCCATGCACTGTTTGATCAACGCGTTTTTCGGCTCGCGGAGGATGCGGATGAAGTCTTCCTGCGTGAGCGATTTGAGTTCGACGCGGATGGGGAAGCGGCCCTGCAATTCCGGGATGAGATCGGCGGGTTTCGAAACGTGAAACGCGCCAGCGGCGATGAAGAGAATGTGATCCGTGCGGACGAAGCCGTAGCGGGTGTTGACGGTGGTGCCTTCGACGATGGGGAGGATGTCGCGCTGGACACCTTCGCGGCTGACGTCGGGCCCTTGGCCGCCTTCGCGGCCGGCGATTTTATCGATTTCGTCGAGGAAGATGATGCCGCTTTTTTCGACGCGTTCGATGGCCGTGCGGGTGACCAGATCCATGTCGACGAGCTTCTGCTCTTCTTCCTGGATCAAGTAGTCGAGCGCTTCGGCGACGGGCATTTTGCGCTTGCGGGTGCGGGGGCCGAAGAGGGCGGGGAGCATGTCCTTGAAGTTGGACATGTCCATGTCGTCGGGGCCGTTGCCGGGGCCGGGGGAGGCCATGAACTCGAAGGCCGGCATGCGGTCTTTGACGTCGATTTCGACGGTCTGTTCGTCGAGTTTACCGGCGTGGAGTTTATCGCGGAGCTTTTCGCGGGCTTTGGAATCGGTGTCGCTGGGCTCGGTTTGCGGCGGCAGGAGCAGATCGATGAGGCGTTCTTCGGCGTTGCGTTCGGCGCGCTCTTCGACCTCTTCCATCTTTTCGTCGCGGATCATGTCGATGGCGATTTCGACAAGGTCGCGGATCATGGATTCGACGTCTCGGCCGACGTAGCCGACCTCGGTGAACTT
>CAMATG010000153.1 GCA_945860645.1 Candidatus Sulfopaludibacter sp. SbA3
TGTTCTTCCTGGAAGATGTCGTCTCGGCGGAAGACATCGGCTGGTACCGGCACATTCGCAAACAGACCACCACGCCGCTGGCGATGGGGGAGCTGTTCAATAATCCCAATGAATGGCAGGGGTTGGTGCAGGAACGGCTGATCGATTACCTGCGCATTCACATGTCGCAAGCGGGTGGCTTGACGCCGTGCCGGAAGATCGCCGCCCTGACGGAATCGTTCGGCGTGAAGACGGCGTGGCATGGCCCGGGGGATGTTTCGCCGATTGGGCACGCGGCGAATCTTGCGCTGGATCTGGCGTGTCCCAACTTTGGGATTCGAGAGCTGGTTCCGTTTAATGAACAGGTGCAGGAAGTTTTCCGCGGGGCGCCGGTGTCGAAGGACGGTTATCTATGGGCCAACGAGGCGCCGGGCTGGGGCATTGAAGTGGACGAAAAGGCCGCGGCGAAGTATCCGTTCGGCCACTCGGAAACCGGAGAGCGACAGCGGCTGAATGGGGGATGGGGAACTGTTCGTCGGCGGGATGGCAGCGTCATCAAGCAATGAGCGGGACGCACGATGTTCGCCGGCAACTGGAGCACGGATCGGTGTGGCAGGACCGGGATGCGGTGGACAATTACGATGGGCTGGTTCGGGCGCTACGGGACGGCGGCGCGGGCCGGGATGGGATGGTGGAGGCGTTGGCCGCGTGCTTGACGGATGCGAATCTATTGGTTCGTTCGGGCGCAGTGGCGGCACTGCCGGAGGTGGCCGTTGAATTGGGCGCGGCGCGGCTTTGCGAAGTGGTTCAGCAGCATTTGGCCCTGTTCCGGGATGTGCGCCCGGCGATGCGATTGAGCATTGCCGACCTCGAAGAGGGCATGGCGCAGAACATCGCCAAGGCGGCGCGGCCGGAGGATGCAACGGCGATCGAGTACCTGCGCGAGTCGGTTCATCGGCCGTGGGGCAAGTGCCTGCTGTTCCACCTGGCGGCGATCGACGGCGAGTGGCTATTGGAACGCGCGGCTGAACTCGTGCCTAAGGACTATTTCGGTGTGTTGATCCCGCTTACGCAGGAGCGCAGACGACGGCTGATCGCCGCGGTTGGCCCGTTTCACGGGATGCCTCCGGAGTACTTCTGGAAGCAGTTTCCGGCGGCGGAGGCGGAGGAATTGAAGCGGCTGCTCAGCGAACGTTGATCCAGACGGAGTTCGCGCGCAGATCATCGGCGGTGAAGAGGATCTCCACATCGCCCGCGCCGCGCAGTGCGGTTGGCAGTTCCAGATTCACCTGATCGAGCCCCGGAAAGCTGGGTTGCGATCCCGCATATAGCACCGCCACCGTGCGCCCGCCGACGGTTACCGCCGCCACTTTTTGCGCTCGAAACCCGGTGCCATAGAGCGTCAGATAAATCGGTGCTTCGGCGGCCAGTTCGATCGGCGTGGGGGTGCAACGCTCGACTGTGCAGGAGAAGACGGGAACCGGCGATTGCGCGCCATTTGAAACACGCACGGCCGTGGCCGCGGCCAATCGCCCGTTCATCGTGAACAACGCCGGCGCTACGGGCTGAACGGTTCCCATGGCGCTCCGCAGTACGCGGCCATCGACTGTGATCCGGAACGCCGCCGGGCCGGGTGCCACGCCGGCCGGAATGATGGCGTTGATCTGCAATGGAGATGCGTAGATAACCGGCGCTGCCGAGTCCACGCCCCGGCTATCGACGAGCCGCAAACCGACGGTGCCGGCGGGCGTTGAACCAGTTAGATTCGGGCCGTAGAGAGAAATGATGGAATCGGGCGCCACGGCCGGACCTCCCGCCGCGGCTGGCTGCACCTGAAAATCTGCAATCAGGCCGTAGTAACGGGCCATCCAGTACGGAAGAATGTAGTCAACACCGGCATTCCCGATCGTCCCTGTGCCGCCGCCGAAAAGCTGGAATGGGCTGCGTTGCCACAGGAAATCGGTCGGCGTCCGCTGGTCCACCGGGACCGGCTGGCAGGCCTGGTCCCCACACACGGGCACCTTGCCGCGGAGGTCGACGAAGAGGTCCCGCCGCGGCCGATTCAGCCAGAGTTCCAACATCGCCAGCGTCTCCGCATCGCGGCGCGTATCGGGCCCGAAGAGCGCCATGTCGATCATGTTGAAGAAGGCGTTCTGGTGCCCGGCGGTGTAGTTTCGCGCGATGGCGTACGCGCGCTCGTAGACGCCTCGCGAGGCCGGTTCCTCCAGCCGGATCAGGTGGAAGAAGGTGATGTAGATCAGGTTGAACTTGAAATAGGAGCTGGTGCTTAGCGAATCAAACGCGACCGGGGCGGCGACGCTCCCCGACAGCCGTGTGCGATGGGATTCATAGACGGCCGCGAAACGCTCGGGGTTCACGCGTCGGGCCACCTGCAGAATCGCCAACTGTTCGTCGGGCCGTAGCAGGAAACTGGTGCCAGCCCGGCCATCGGGCATGGGCGCCGACCAGTTGTTTTCCAACAAAAACGTCACCAGCCGCGTCAGTACATCATGGGTAGTGGTTTGCATGGCAACGTCGGGAATCAGGTCGTAGGCAACGCCCAGCCCGTAGGCGACCCCGCAATACTGATCACGCGACGTATTCCCAATCCAGCTGTAGCCGGCCGCGCCATTTGTGTAGACGCCGTTGGCCGATTCCTCCCGGAGAATCCCCGCCGCGAACGGCGACCCGATGGCCACACGGCAGCGGGCCAACAGATTCGTGCCCGTCACATCGACCAGGCCTTTCAACCCGTCCAGCGCCCTCCGCGCATTGGCCAACGCTTCCGGCGCACCGGTAACGCGGTACCGGTACGCTTCCGCGGCCAGGTAGTGTCCGGTCCACAGGGCCGAATCGCCGCAGCGCGTGTAGCCGGTGATCTGATCGCTAGTGGCGCTGGCGTAGAACGGATCGAGAATCGTGCCGAACGGCATGTGGCGCGCCTGGATGTTGGCCGACAACGCCAGTGCGTCCGTCTCCGCACCCGCCGCGCCGAGGGCCGCACACCACATCGCGACCGGAATCCAGAATCGGCACCGCATCCCCCATTGATAACACGCGGCTCCACCGGACCGGCAAACGTTCTATTTTTAGGTAAGGCTTTTCCAAGATGATCTCTTTCGTTCGTTTCCTCCTTCTGGCCTCTGCCGTCGCGGTTTTCGCCCAAAATCCATTGGCGGTTTCGGCCGATGCATTCAGCGGCACCTTCCAAAATGAGCAACTGAAGCTGGATATCGCGCGCAGGGGCAGTGAATACAGTGGCGTCATCCTCCTCGGCGGACAATCGCTTCCGGTCAAGGCGCGTGCGACCGCGGGGAAACTTACGGGCACCTTCGAAAGCGGCGGCCAGGCCTACTCCTTTCAAGCCACCCGCAACGGAACCAAACTGACGCTCACCACCGATGGCGTCACGCACGTGCTGGACAAAGCTGTTGCCGGGCCGCCGTCGGCGACGCCGGTCACGTCGCCGGTAACGTCGCCCGTCGTCGGCCAGTGGCAAACGCCGAATGGCATCGTCGCGATCAACGCCGATGGCAGCGCAAAGATCGGCGAGAAAACGCATCGCTGGACGGTCGAGGGGAACGTCATCACTTTCACGGGAAATGGCGAATCACTCAAAGTCCCCTTTGATCTCGCCGGCGACAACTGGACCTGGAAGTTCCCGGATGGCCGACTGGCATTGACGCGCATCGCGGCCAACGCGGCGGCGCAATCTGCCGGCGACGGCGTCGTCGGCGCCTGGCAGGGGCCGACCGGTAATATGCAAATCAACCTGGATGGCAGCGCGACGATCGGCGGCGTTCAGTACCGTTACACTCAAGCCGCCAATCAACTGACGCTCGCCGGACCGGATGGCATGTTTGTCGCCACCGTTCAAATCGCTGGCGACAACATGGCGTGGCTGATCAACGGCAAAACGCTAACCTTTCAGCGCGCGGCGAACGTATGGGCAGTTGGCGGCGCGGCGACCGGCGGCATCCTTCCGGAACTAGTGGGCAAGTGGTGCCAGATGTCGACACTGAACAACAGCACCGGCGTCTCCAGCCGAGCCGCGTGCTTCACGCTGCTGGCCGATGGCAGCTTCCAATTCGCCGGTGAATCCGGCGCCACCGGCCAGACCAACGGCGCGGCGTATGGCACCGCGTCGGACTCCAACGACGGCGGCACCTGGACGGCCACCGCCAATTCCATCACGTCCACATCAAAGAAAACCGGTGTCCGGACGTTCCGCCTGGAGAAGCGGAACCATCCGAAAACCGGTGATCCCATGCTGGTGCTGGATGGCGCCGAATTCACCACGGCCTATCAAAAGGCCCCGTGGCGATAGCGGGCTAGAAGGCGATCCGCATGCCGACCTGCACACGCCGCGCGTCGAGCGCGCTGGTGATGCGGCCGAAGTTGGCGTTGTTGTTTTGCCCGTTGGCCCCGGGGGTGAAGCTGACGTTCGGGTTGTTGTAATTGACGTGGTTGAACACGTTGAAGAACTCGCCGCGCGCTTCGATCTTCGCGCGTTCGCCCAGGGCGAAATTCTTGAAGAAGGAAAGGCTGATGTCAGCGAGGCCGGGTCCCCGAGTTGAGGGCAAGGTGCGGGGCGAATTGCCGATCACGAAGTTAGCGGGATTGCGGAACGCGTCGGTGTCGAACCAGCGCACGGGCGTGCGTTGATCGGCCGGCAACGTCGGGTCGCGCAGCACGTCGGGATAGTTGATGCCGGTGAAGTTGTTGGCGCCGCGGACGGCCAGCGGTAAACCGCTTTGGATGGTCCCGATGCCATTGGCCTGCCAGCCGCCGAACATTCCGTTCACAACCGGATGCGCGCTCTTCATGAACGTGCGGCCTTTGCCGACGGGGATCTCATAGACGCCCGACATGACCAACCGGCTGGCGATATCGTCCTGGTCGATCGAGCGATCCAAGCGGCGATTGAACCGGCCGATCCGGTATTCACCCGTGCAGCCATCGCCGGAGTTACCGCCGCCGATCGCCGCGCATTCGGTCATCAGTTTCGACTTCGTATAGCTGACCAGCATCGACAAGCCCTGCGAGAATCGCTTCTCCGCGGAGATCTGCAGCGAATGATAGGACGAAGCCAGGTTGGGGCTCGCCCAGGTCGTCACCTGCAGATAGTCCGGGAAGGGCCGTAACAGCTGGCTGCGCGCCACCGTGCGGCCGGACAGAGCGCCCGTGGCGATCTGGCCGAAGAACGGATTGGGCAACTGATCCTGCAACGCCAGGCCCTGGGAGAAAAATTGAGGATCCAACTGGTTCATGTCGTAGTTGCCGCCGAAGAGCTTGGTGCCTTTGCTACCAACGTAGGCCGCCTGCATCGTCCAACCCGCAAACAGTGCGCGCTGGATCGCGAAGTTCCATTGCTGCATGTAGCCGGTGGCCGAGCTGCGCGCCTGGAAGCGGACATTCTGGCCACGGAAGGCGCTGGGCCCGCCAGCGGCGCCGAGCGGTTGCAACACCGCGCTCGGGCCTTCGGAGAACTTAAAAGCGCGCACCGGGCCACCACCCGCCGCCACGAATTGCGTGTCGACCGAGAAGCCCAACGCGTTTTGATTATCCGGCACGATCGAACCACTCTCAATCGGCAGATAGATGAGCCCATACCCGCCGCGAATCGCCGTCTTCCCGTCGCCGCCCGGCGCCCACGCAAAGCCGAAACGCGGGCCGATGTTGTTCTTGTCAACATCGATGTAGGATTGCGGAACCCCATTCTTGCCGGCGTACACCAGCGCGCCCGGCAATTTCGATTCCGGATTGAGCTGGAACGGTTCGAAGTTCGAGTGGCGATCGTGGATTTCTTTGAAGCCATAGCTGGCGTCATAGCGCACGCCCATGTTCAATGTCAGCCGCGAGGTGACCTTCCAGTCGTCCTGGAAGTACAGCGCCAATGGCGTGGCACGCGATTGGAAGAACGGGCGGTAGCCGAGCGTTCCGCTGGATACTTCGCCAAGCAAAAACGTCGCTAACCCGACGCCGTTACCGGCGGGCGATAGCGGGTTGCCGGTCAGGCCAGTCGTGAAGGAGAAGTTGCCCGAAGGGTTCAGGCGATTGATGAAGCTGTTTCGCCAGTCGCGAATATCGATGCCCGCCTTTAAGCTATGTTTGCCGCGCGACATGCTGACCTGATCCACAATTTGCCCAATGTTTTGCGCGCGCAGGCCGCCTGAGAAGTTCGGATTGCCGATGGTCAAGAGACCGGCGATCTGGACCGGCGGGAAAGTATCCTGGGGAATGTTGGAGGGGTAGCCGAGCTTCGCGGGCCAGCCCTGATCGAAACTGGGATGGAGGAACGGCAGGTACTGGCGCGTGATGCCGAAGCGAAGGTCGTTGACGATGGTCGGCGAAATGGTGCGGGTATAGGCCAGGACCGCGTTGTGATTGTCGCGTTGATCGTTGCGCGCCGCCGGGTCCGCCGGGCCCAAACCCCAGCCTGCATTCTTCAACGTATTCCACGTGAAGGAGTAGCGGAAGAACAGACTGTCGCGGTCGGTCAACCGGTGGTCGAGACGCGTCGTCGACACCGTCTGATCGGACGTCGATTTCGCCAGCGAAACGAAGTTGTTGACGTTCGTGATGGCGTCCGTTGGCCTGGCGTTCGCGGTGGGCATATACGGCAGCACCTTTACAGCCAGCGAATCGAACCGGGCGCGGGGAACGATGTTGCCGGGGAACAACGAACGTACGAACCCGCTACCGGCCGGGTTCGGCGCCGTCGTGGCCGGATCATAGATCGGAATCAACGCGCCGCGGGAATCGAAGGTCTTGCTAAAATCGCCCCCGCGCTGCTCGTCGGTGGCGACGCTGCCGATCTGCGGGGCACCCGTGGACCGCCATTTCCACTGCTCCCATCCGGCGAAGAAGAACGTCCGGTTCTTGCCGTTGTAGAGTTTCGGTATCAGCACCGGACCGCCCGCCGTGCCGCCGTACTGGTTATAACGAAGAACCTGTTTCGTGCGCCCCGTGCGGGGGTCGGGTTGGGTGGAAAATGCGTTGCGCGCATCCAACGAATCGTTACGTAAAAACTCGTACAAGGAGCCGTGGAACTGATTGCCGCCGGACTTGGTGACGGCGTTGATCACGCCTCCGGCCGTCTGCCCGTACTCCGCTTTCAACGCGTTCGTATCCACGCGGAACTCCTGCACCGAATCCGCCATCGGCACGACGGAGATTTCATTGTGAACCGCGGCGGTGTTCGAGACGCCATCCAGAAAGAACTGGTTGCCATACGCCGGGCCGCCATTGATGCGCATCTGAGAGAAGGTCTGGTTATTCACCTCGGCAAACCCATCCGTCGAGTTCGACCGCGGCACTACGCCCGCGACAACCTTCACAAGGTTGAACACATGGCGCCCGTTCAACGGCAGATCCTCAATTCGCTTTTGTTCCACCACCGTACCCAGCGACGAATCTTCCGTCTGAATGCGCGGAATCTCGGCCCGAATCTCCACCGAATCGCTGACACTGCCTAACTCGAAAACAATATCGACGCGCAACCGCTGCGCCACTTCCACGTTCACGCCCGTCCGCGTCACCTGCTTAAACCCGGTGGCCGAAGCACGCAAGGAGAACTGGCCAATCGGCACGTTCGGAATCACGTACGTGCCGGAGTCGTTCGAACTGGCGCGGTAGGTGAGGCTCGTCGCCACAGCCGTCGCCGTCACTTCCACATTCGGAACTGGCGCGCCGGCCGGGTCCGTCACGGTGCCAGTAATCGTGCCCAATGCAGTTTGCGCGGATAGCGGCGCGGCAATGCACAGGGCCGCAAAGAATAACCGATAAAGACTCATGTTGCCGTTATTCTATCGGCTTCCACACTCCGCTGGGGATTAACAAAAAGCCATGAAAGGGCGGCGACCGCAGTCGTCGCCACGCTCAGATACAACACCGCGTTCCAGTTCCCTGTCCGCTGCAGAACGAACCCCATTAACACCGGCGATGCGAAGCCCGCGCAGTTGGACGCCGCGTTCATTAACCCCGCCACCGCGCCGCCCGATGTCCCGCCGATATCGGTCGCCGAAGACCATGCCGCGCCCAGGTACAAATCCACTGCGCCCGCCGCGCATCCCATCAACAGCGCCGCCACTCCGGTATCCGGACACCACACGCCCGCCGACAGCAAGAGAGCCCCCAGCGTCATCGAAGTGAATCCAACCACCGTCCGCGCCGTTCGATCGTTCGTGCGTCGCCCGATCCAATCCGTCAACACACCACCCAGCCAGTTTGCCCCGACGCCAAGCAAAAGTGGCAAGCTCGCGTAGAAGCTGGACTCCGTCAAGGACATCCCCCGCTGTTCCCGCAAATAGGTGGGGAACCACGTGATGTAGAACTGCCACATGAACGTCGCGCCAAACGCCGCCACAAGCAAGCACCACAGCCGCGTCGACCGTAACAGTAAACTCCACGGGACCGGCCCTTTCACCGCCGCCACTGTCTGCGCCGCGATCACTTCCCGCTCCGCCGCCGTGACCGACCCATGCTCCGCAGGCGAGTTTCGATACCAGGCAAACCACGCCACCGCCCACAACAGACCAAACGCCCCAAACACCACAAACGGCACCCGCCACCCATAGTGCAGTAGAAAATACCCGGCAATTGGCGGTGTCAACGCACCGCCCAACCGCCCTCCGCCCAGAAAAGCACCAAACGCCGTCGCCCGCTCATTCACCGGCACCCACCGGCTAAACGCGGACGCTACGGAAGGCGAAAACGCCGCCTCCAGTCCGCCAAACACAAACCGGATCGCCAGCAGCGAAACAAAGCTCCAAGCCGACGCCGTCAACGCCGTAAACACGCTCCACCCGGCAATCGCAAACGCCACAATCGACCGCGACCCCATCCGGTCCGCCAGCATCCCCCACGGCGTCTGCCCCAGGAAATACGACAGGCTGAAAATGCTGAACACAAACCCCATCTCGGTCTGCGAAAACCCGAACGCCTTCCGCATCTCCGGGCCGGCCACGGCGATACAAACGCGGTCCGTGTAACAGACCATGTTGATCAAAAGTGCCAGCAAAACGATCGAATAGCGAACCGGCATCGCCTAAAGCCCGTCCGGTCGAGCGATGTCCCGGTCCAGCGGATAGATCGGCCGCGGCACCCGCCGGAACGGCAGCGTGCGCAGGTTCGCCGTGCTCACCCCGGGCGTATCCACTACGAACATCGCCTTCGCAATCGGCGCATACGCCGCGCGGAAACCGTTCGGCGATTTCACCACCACAATCTTGCAATAAACCGGATCAATCCCGTGGCTGCGGAACAACTCCGGGTCCACCGTCATCGACGAACGTTCGGCGATCAGCAGGAAAACCTGCCCCGCCTCCAGCACCACCGTTCGCCCCATGCACGTCGTGATACCCGTGTTGTAGCCCCGCGCGCGCGCCACCCAGCGCCCGTCGGAGATCATCTTCACCACACCCTTCACCGCAACAGGCTTCGAGTTCTTCGTATCGAACATCCCGCCGACTTTCATCGAAACCGTCGCGCCGATCCCGGCCGCAACCGCCGTCGCCACCGCCGCTGGGTCCACCAGGAAAATCGCCGCCGGCCCGGTCAACTTCGCCTTCAACAGATGCTTCAACACGCCCGTCGAATCCCCCGGCGAACCCGAACCCGTGCTGTCCGATGACTCCGACAACACCACCGGCCCACCCTCCATCTCTAATGCCCGCGCAATCGCCTCCGGCACCGGCGTCAACTCCGCCTCGTACTCTTCCTTCGTATCCCATAGACGGCGCCCCAGCGTATCGGCCTGCCGCTGGGCCGCTCGCGCATCGCCATTGGTCACCGCCACCACCGCGCAACCCATCTCGTCGATATCCATCCACGGCTGCACCGGGAAAATCGACACCGCTTCTGCCGCCCCACTCTTTTCCCACTTCTCAGCCTGCTTTACCAACGCCGCCATCGGCCCGCTCGACGTCTGCGACTTCTCCGCCTGGATAATCAATGGCAGCTTTCGCAGCGCCATCCGCGGCTGCACATCCCCGCGCACAATCCGCACCAGCAACCGCGCCGCCTTCTGCCCCACTTCAAACATGTCCACGTGCGGATACGTGTGATACCCCACAATCGCCGTCGCCAGTTCCACCATCCGCCGCGTCACATTCGCATGCAGATCGAGCGTCATCACGATCGGCACATCCGGCCCCAACACCGCGCGTGCCCGCTGCAGCACATAGCCCTCGACGTCATCTTCGCCCTCGGCCGTCTGCGCGCCATGCATCGCCAACAACAGCGCCTCCGGCCGGGCGGCCTTCAGATTCTTTTCGAACCCCGTCACCAACCTCTCAAAATCCGCGCGCACCGTCCGGTTCGCCGTAATGGCCCACGCCGCGCACACCGGGCGGATCTCCGCCCCCTCGGCGCGCAATATCTCAATAAACCCGCCCATTTCTGTTAGCTTTCCCGCGTGCCGGCGCAGCGCAGCGGCGCCGAACACAGGGTTGAAATCTTCGTAATAGGTGGCAACGGGCGAAAACGTGTTGCTCTCTTGCAGGATGGAAGCGATAGCGATGTTCACAGGCTGACCAGATATACCACTATACTGTTTGCCATGAAGACATCCCGCCGCCGCCTTCTCCAAGCCAGTGCCGCCGCCTCCATGGCCGCCGCGTCCGCAGCGCCCGCCGCCTCTTCGCTCACTGCGAATTCCACCTCATCCCTCTACGCTTCGCTCGGCGTCAAGCCCGTTATTAACGGCGTCGGCGTCGTCACC
>CAMATG010000154.1 GCA_945860645.1 Candidatus Sulfopaludibacter sp. SbA3
CGCATGCGCGGCGTGATGGAGAAGTGCAACTACTGCGTCCAACGGATTCAGGAAGCCAAGATCAAGTCGAAGGCGGAAGGTCGCGCTTCCGGTGCGGCTGGTCCCTATAAGGTGGGCGACATCATGACCGCCTGCCAGCAGACCTGCCCGGCGGACGCGATCACTTTTGGCAACATCAACGATCCCGAATCGAAAGTGGCGCAGCTCAAGAAGGACGAACGGAACTACTCGCTGCTCCATGAGCTCAACGTGCAGCCGCGCACGACGTATCTGGCGAAGCTGCGCAATCCCAATCCGGAGTTGGCGTAATGGCGGAACTTTCTCACGCACAGGAAATGAAAGAACGGCTCACGCCGTCGCTGACCTCCGGTCACCCGTCGTATCACGACGTGACGGAGGCGGTCAGCATCATTTCGGAAGTCAAAACTCACCGCAACTGGTACATCGCTCTGGCGATCACCACCAGCATCACGGGCATAATGGGCCTGATGCTGGCGTATCTGGTCGCGACCGGCGTCGGCGTCTGGGGCAACAACGGCCCGGTCGGCTGGGGCTGGGATATTACCAACTTCGTGTTCTGGATCGGTATCGGCCACGCCGGCACCCTGATCTCGGCCATTTTGTTCCTTTTCCGTCAGAAGTGGCGCACGTCGATTAACCGCTTCGCCGAAGCGATGACGCTGTTCGCCGTGGCATGCGCCGGTATCTACCCGGCCGTCCACATCGGCCGCCCCTGGCGCGCCTACTGGCTCTTCCCGATTCCGAATGAGTTCCTGAGCATGTGGCAGAACTTCCGCAGCCCGCTGCTGTGGGACGTTTTCGCGGTTTCGACCTACGCCACCGTTTCGGCTCTGTTCTGGTACGTCGGCCTGATCCCCGATTTGGCCACCTTCCGCGACCGGGCCACCACCAAGGGTAAGCAACTCGCCTACGGTGTTGCCAGTCTCGGTTGGCGCGGTTCGGCTACCCACTGGAAGAACTACGAAAAGGCGTACATGATCCTGGCGGGTCTATCGACTCCGCTGGTGCTCTCCGTGCACACCATCGTTTCGTTCGACTTCGCGGTTTCGATTCTGCCCGGCTGGCACACGACGATCTTCCCGCCGTACTTCGTCGCCGGCGCCATCTTCTCCGGATTCGCGATGGTGGTCACTTTGATGGTCATCGTTCGTTGGATCTATAAGGTAGAACACCTCGTCACGATCACCCACCTGGAGAACATGAACAAGGTCATTCTGGCGACCGGAACGATCGTCGGCTACGCCTACGCCACCGAGTTCTTCACGGCCTGGTACAGCGGCAACCCATACGAAAGCTATGTCTTCTTCGTCAGTCGCGCCACCGGTCCTTACGCCTGGGCGTACTGGTCGATGATCTCCTGCAACGTCATCTCGCCGCAGTTCTTCTGGTTCAAGAAGCTCCGCACGAGCCTGCCGTTCATGTTCGTCATATCGATTATCGTCAACATCGGCATGTGGTTCGAGCGTTTCGTGATTATCGCGAGCAGCTTGCACCGCGACTACCTGCCCGCCTCGTGGGGCTACTTCCGGCCCACATTCGTCGACATTCTAACCTTCTTCGGTACATTCGGTCTGTTCCTGACGCTGTTCGTCTTCTTCACGCGCTTCCTGCCGATCATCGCGATCAGCGAAGTGAAGGGCATGATGGCCCAGACGCATCACGAAGAGCACTTCCTCGATGAGGCGGTTGCCGCCTCTGAAGGCAAACAACCTGTGGGAGCGGCGCACTAATGCCTGAGAAACCTTCCATTCACGGATTAGTGGCGGACTTTGATTCGCCGGATAAACTGATGGACGCCATCAAGGCGGCCCGCAAGGCCGGCTACTCGAAGATGGAGGCCTACACTCCGTTTCCGATTCACGGCATTGACGATGCGATGGGCGCCAAGCCCTCCATTCTCGGCTACCTTGTCTTGTGCGGTTCGGCCACTGGTCTGAGCATCGCGGTGTGGTTGCAGTGGTGGACCGGCGCGGTGGACTACCCGCTGGTCATCGCCGGTAAGCCGTACTTCGCCCTCGAACCGTCCATCCCGATCATGTTTGAATTGACCGTGCTGCTTTCTGCCTTTGTGGCTGTCTTCGGCATGTTCGGTTTGAACGGATTGCCGAAGCTGTACCATCCCATCTTTAACTACTCGGGGCACAAGGCCATTACCGACGACCGGTTCGTTCTGGTCATCGAAGCCAGTGACCGGGAGTTTGACGCGACGGCGACGCGGGATTTCCTCGCATCGCAGGGCGCCGAAAAACTGGAATTGATCGAGGCGTAACGAATGCGACTGGTTCCCACATTACTCATCGTTGCCGCTGCCGCCGGCCTGGCCGGATGCGGCCCGGGCGCCGGCAAAGATACGCCGCCGCTCTGGGTCATCCCGGACATGAAGGCGCAGGAAAAGTACAAGCCGCAGCAGGAGAGTCCGCTGTTTGCCGATCACTCGGCCAGCCGCAAGCCGGTTACCGGAACGGTCTCCCGCGAGAATTTCCACGAGGACGAGGGATATCACCTCGGAATTGTGGGCGGTCAGTACGTCGGCAAGAACCCGGTTGAACTGAACGAGAAAGTGCTCGCCCACGGCCAGAAGAAGTTCAATACCTATTGCGCCCCGTGCCACGACCGGACTGCTTCCGGTGGCGGTATCGTCGGCAAGCGCGCCGGCGCGGTGTTCCAACCCGCCAACCTGCACAAACAGGAAACGCGCGATAAAAATGATGGCGAGTTGTACTCGATCGCCAGTGATGGCCGACGCACCATGATGGGCTATCGCAATCAGATTTCCGATTATGACCGTTGGACTGTAGTCGCCTACCTCCGGGTGCTGCAGCGTGCCGGCGGCGGCAAGATCGAAGACGTGCCGGAGAACCTGCGGGCGGAGGTGCGATAAACAACATGAGCCATTCCCATCACAACAACGCGCAACAGGACAGCTACGTCATTCCTGATGCTCTTTGGGATCGCGGCCGGAATATTCTCGGCGCGCTGTTCCTGCTCGGATGGGGGGCGGCCCTGGCGGGTTATGCCTCCAATCATGATCAATTCTTCCAGTCCTATCTGGTAGCTTTCTATTTCGGCTTCTCCATCACTGTCGGTGCCGCGCTCTTTACGATGATTCAGCACCTGACGGGTTCGGCCTGGAGCGTGCCGGTGCGGCGCATCATGGAAACGATCATGATGTCGTTCCCGGTTCTGGCTCTTCTCTTTATCCCGGTGGCTCTGGGGGTGCACACCCTCTATGAGTGGTCGCATCCGGAGTTTGTCGCCAAAGAGCTGCTGAAGCTGAAGGTCCCGGTCTACAAGTTGTATCTGAACGCGGAGTTCTTCTACATCCGCGGCGCGGTTTTCTTCTCAATATGGACTTTCTGGGCTTGGCGGCTCTACTCGAACTCGAAGTCGCAAGACACGACCAATGCCTTGGCCCCGACGTTCAGCAATGAACGCTGGAGCGCTCCGGGCATGCTCATTTTCTTCCTCACCGCCTCGCTGGCGAGTGTGGATTGGGTGATGTCGCTGAACCCGCACTGGTACTCCACCATGTTCGGCGTCTACTGTCTGGCCGGTGGTGCGTGGGCCTTCTTTGCCCTCCTCACCTTCGTCTTCCTTCGCTTCCGGGCGAATGGGATCATGGCCAACTCGGTGACGACGGAACATTATCACGATCTGGGTAAGTGGATGTTCGCACTCACGATTTTCTGGGCCTACATCGCCTTCTCCCAGTACATGCTGATCTGGTACGCCAACTTGCCGGAAGAAACGATCTTCTTTAAGATGCGCCGGACCGGGACCTGGGAAGCGGTCAGCGGCGTGTTGCTCTTCGGCCACTTCATCCTGACGTTCCTCGTGTTGCTGGCCCGCAACAGCAAGCGCAACTTGAACGTTCTGCGTTTCGCCACGATCTGGATTCTCTGCATGCACTATGTGGATATCTACTGGCTGGTGATGCCGAACTTCCATAAGGCTGGCATTCAACCGAGCTGGGTGGATCTGGCCGCACTTGCCGCCGTGATCGGCACGCTCGGACTGGCCTTCTGGTTGCGCCTCCGCAAGACCGTGATCGCCCCAGTCGGCGACCCCCGCTTCAAGAAAGGATTGGAGTTCCAGAATGTCTAATCCCGTGTCGACGAAACCGGCGGTCAATGCCGAACTGGGCTACGACCGCTCTGAACCGCACATTCTTCCTATCATCATCAATATTGTCAGCATCATATTGATACTCGTGGTGGTGATTGCCGGCGTGACCTTCTACTTCAACACCTACCGGGACCGCATCGTCGAAGAGACGCAGTTGACTCCTGTTTCCCAGGATCTGCTGGATCTTCGGTCCAAAGAAGACCAGGCGCTGCACAGCTACGGAATCGCTGACAAAGCGGCCGGGACTGTGCGGATTCCTGTGGCTCGGGCGATGGAGTTGGTCCTTGCCGAAGCCAAGGAAGGGAAGCCGAAGTATCCTGTGGCTCCCTACGCTGTGAAGAAGGTTGAAGATGCGGCCGCCGCCGCGCCTGCCGCCGGAGCGCCCGCGAAGTAGCCCGTAACGCAAGTTAGTAGAACCCCATGAAATACACTTTCCTCAGTCTTTTGTTGGCCGCCGGAACGATCGTTTCGGCGCAGATCAACAAGACGCCGCGTGAACTCGACGGCGTGGGGGTCGAGGAAAAATTGGGTACTGTGATCGATGGCTCCCTGGAGTTCATCGGCGAAAATGGCCGTCCGGTGGCTATCAGTTCTTATTTGAACCAGGGCCGGCCGGTGATTCTGAATTTCGTGTATTACTCCTGTCCGATGCTCTGCTCGATGGTGTTGAACGGTGTCACGCAAAGTCTCCGCGACATCACCTGGACGCCGGGCAAAGAGTACGAGATTGTGACGATCAGTTTTGACCCACGGGAGACGCACGAACTGGCGGCCGCCAAGAAGCAGGCGATTCTGGCCAGTTTTGACCGTCCTGCTCCGGGGTGGCACTTCCTGGCCGACAACAACGATAGCGCCAAGAAGCTAGCCTCGCAGGTTGGCTACAACTATCACTGGGACAAGAGCCGGAGCCAGTACGCGCACACCGCGGCGTTGATCATGTTGACGCCCGATGGCAAAGTGGCCCGGTATCTTTACGGAATTAAGTACAAAGCATTCGACCTGCGACTGGGCTTGACGGAAGCGGCGCAGGGGCGATTGCAGGGAACAAAGATGGAGCAGTTGATGTTGTACTGCTTCCAATACGATCCAAATGCGCGCAGCTATGTGATGACGGCACGAAACATCATGCGCGCCGGTGGAGCGATGACAGTTTTGATCCTGGGCGCCACGCTCATGAAGCTGTGGCGGAAGGATCGGGAGCAGGTTTCTTAAGGAAGGCACTATGAATTTCTTACGGGAATGGATGATGCCGATTCAGGCCAGCGAGCACGCGGCCAAAGTCGACAATTTGTACCTTTTCATCTTTTTGCTGACGTTGGCGTTTTTCATTCTGATTTGCTATCTGACGGTGCTCTTCGCCTGGAAGTATAAGCGGAAAAAGGAAGGCGTGTTGACGATCAACTTCCAGCACAATCTGGCGCTGGAGCTGGTCTGGAGTATTGTTCCTCTGATCCTGGTGATCGGGATCTTCTTCTGGGGCTTCCATGACTACGCCGCCGCGAGCGTGGCGCCGAACGATGCGTTGGAGATTCACGTCACTGGCAAGAAGTGGAACTGGACGTTTGAGTATCCGGATGGCACGCGTTCGATCCGTTCGCTGCACGTCCCGGTGAACAAGCCGGTCCGCTTGATCATGACGAGCGAAGACGTGCTGCACGCCTTCTTCATTCCGTCGCTGCGCATCAAGCAGGACGTAGTGCCGGGCCGCTATGTCGACTTAAACTTCACAGCAACCGTGCCGGGCAAGCACCAGGTTTTCTGCGCCGAATACTGCGGGCGCGATCACTCGGGTATGTTGGGCGATCTCTTTGTGGACTCTCCAGCCAAGTACGCCGAATGGCTGGAAAAGGGCGACGAAGAACTATATAAGATGAAGCCGTCCGACTTGGGCAAGATGGTTTGGGAGATGAAGGGCTGTAACTCCTGCCACACCCTGGATGGGACGAAGGGTGAAGGCCCGAGCTTTAAGGGCATTTTTGGAAAGACAGAGAAGTTCCGCGATGGCAGCACGGCTGTCGTTGATGAGAATTACATCCGCGAATCCATCCTCAATCCGCAGGCGAAAGTGGTTGCCGGGTACGAACCCGTTATGCCGACCTTCCAAGGCCTGCTGCGTGAGATCGAGATCAAAGGCGTCATCGCCTTTATCAAGGAATTGAAGTAGGGCCAGGAGGATACATGGCTGATACCGTTGCAACACCCAAAGCGCACGGCCACGTCGAGCATCACGACGTCGACTATCTCCACGACGGATCTTTACTGTCGTGGTTGACCACGGTCGATCACAAAAAATTAGGCGTGATGTATCTGTGGTCTGTTTTGTTCATGTTTTTTCTCGGCGGCGTCTTCGCGCTGCTTGTCCGGTTGGAGTTGTTCGCCCCGGGCAAACAGTTCATGGATGCTGAGACCTATAACAAGGTCTTCACGCTCCATGGCGCCATCATGGTGTTCCTGTTCATTATTCCGTCCATTCCCGCCGCGCTCGGAAACTTCGTGCTGCCCATCATGCTGGGGGCGAAAGACGTTGCTTTCCCGCGGTTGAATCTGGCCAGTTTCTGGATTTATGTAGTCGGCGCCCTGATCGCTGTCACCGCGATGGTAACCGGCGGCGTGGATACGGGCTGGACCTTCTACACTCCGTACTCGACGACAACCGACGGCTCGGTGGCGCTGATGACCTTCGCCGCCTTCGTTCTCGGCTTCTCCTCGATTCTGACTGGGGTGAACTTCATCGCCACGGTCCATAAGCTGCGCGCTCCGGGTATGGGCTGGTTCCGCATGCCACTGTTCATCTGGGGCATGTACTCTACCGCGATTATTCAGGTATTGGCGACGCCGGTCCTGGCGATCACGCTGCTGCTCCTGATCATGGAACGGACTTTCGGCGTGGGTGTCTTCGACCCCAAGCTCGGTGGTGACCCGGTTCTCTTCCAGCACTTCTTCTGGTTCTATTCGCACCCTGCCGTTTACATCATGATTCTGCCCGGCATGGCAATCATCTCGGAAGTCGTCCCCACCATGTCGCAAAAGACCTTCTTCGGATATAAGGCAACGGCCTTTTCCTCGGTCGCCATCGCCATCGTCAGCTTTGTCGTGTGGGGCCACCACATGTTCACCAGCGGCCAGTCGCAATTGGCCGGGGCGATCTTCTCGTTCCTCACCTTCCTCGTCGGCATCCCGTCGGCCATCAAGGTGTTCAACTGGATCACGACCATGTACAAGGGCTCGATTTCGCTCCAGGCTCCCATGCTGTACGCACTGATGTTCCTGATCCTCTTCGGGATCGGCGGTTTAACCGGGCTGTTCCTGGGTGCGATGTCGGTTGACATCCACTTGCACGACACCTACTTCGTGGTTGCCCACTTCCACTATGTGATGATGGGCTCGACCGCGATCGCCTTCCTGGCCGGCCTGCACTACTGGTGGCCCAAGATGTTTGGCCGTATGTACAACGAGAGTGCCGCGCGCGTCTCCGCTGTCCTGGTCTTCATCGGCTTCAACACCACCTTCCTGCCCCAGTTCCTGCTTGGCAGCCGCGGTATGCCGCGCCGCTACTATAACTACCTGCCTGAATTCGAGTTCCTCCACCAGGTCTCGACCGTGGGATCCTGGATTCTCGCCCTCGGTTTCGTGATCATGGCGGGCTACCTGTTCGCTTCGCTGCGCAAGAAGATGGACGCGCCGGCGAATCCCTGGCACGGCCGTTCGCTCGAATGGCAGATCCCGTCGCCTCCGATCACCCATAACTTCCACGAAGTGCCGGTGGTCACCACCGAACCCTACGACTACTACAGGCCTTTTGAGCCGTCCGTGAAGGGACATCACTAAGCATGAGCTCTGATTCTCACGTTGTTGAACACGGCGCAGAACCCGCGTTCCGCCAGCACCACTTCATAAACGCCGAGCAGCAGTTCGATACTTCGAAACTGGGCATGTGGCTGTTCCTCGCCACGGAAATCCTGATGTTCGGCGGCCTCTTCGTCGGCTACGGCCTGATGCAGAGTGTCTATCCGGAAGCCTGGATTGCCGGGCACCATCATCTGGATCGAATCATGGGCGCCATCAACACGGTGTTCCTGCTCTGCTCCAGCTTCACGATGGTGATGGCTGTCCATTACTCGTCGACGAACAACAAGGGCAAGACGATCATGAACCTGCTTCTGACCCTCGGGTTCGCCGCGGGATTCCTGGTGATCAAGTACTTCGAATACGCTCACAAGTTTCATGACGGGCTCCTGCCTGGCCGGTTCTTCGCCTACCACGGTGGCGGCCCCGCCGAACAGGCGATGTTCTTCGGCTTCTACTTCTGCATGACCGGGTTGCACGGTATCCACGTTGTCATCGGCATGGCGTTGATCTCCTGGATCACGCTGCGGGCGATGAAGGGCGAATTCAGCAGCGCCTATTACACCCCGGTGGATCTGGTCGGCCTCTATTGGCACTTGGTCGATTTGATCTGGATTTATCTGTTCCCCCTGCTGTACCTGGTGAACTAGGAGACTTATGAGCGATCACGCACACGCACACTCTTCCTCGGCACGCATCTACGTCCTCATCCTGGGGGCCCTGCTGGTCCTCACTGGGGTTACCGTTGGAGCCGCTTATGTGAACTTCGGATCCAGCAGCATCAACCTGATTATCGCGGTCCTCATCGCCACGGTGAAGGCGACGCTGGTGGCGATGTTTTTCATGCACCTGCGCCACGATCCGCCGATCAACGCGATCATCTTCGTCAGCTCGCTGATCTTCCTGGGCCTGTTCCTGCTCTTCCCGCTGATCGACATCGGGTCGCGCGACAAAGTTGTCCCTTATGGCCTTCGCGTGCAAGCACAACCCGCCGCACAGAAACAGGCTCCTGCCGCGGCTCCCGCTTCCGGTGGGGCCCACGCTCCCGCTCCCGGGGCTCCCGCTCCGGCCCACTAACTAAAACGCAAGCCGACGAAAAGGCCTCCGTCACCACGGAGGCCTTTTCTGCGTTACCGCATCTGTTCGGGAACCGCCGCCATCCAATACCCCGGTCGCGTTCGGATCTTCAACCCAGACCGGTTCACTTCCACCGTAATCTCGTGATATCCGCCCTCGTCGGGATTCGACGGCGAATAGCTGATCAGATACTGGCTCTGGAGTTCTTCGCCGATATCCATCACCACCCGTTCCAGGTCCCGATATGACAGGAACGACCGCTCCTGCCCGCCGGTCGCCTTCGTGAACGCCTCCAACTGGTTGTCGACGAAGATGCTCTTCGCCTGGCGGAATACCTCGACGACGAGCGGCACGACGTTGCCGTTGTAGTGGCCGGTGTTGGCGTTGATAGCCTCGGGAGTCATCAACCCGCCCGGCGGGGCATGGCCCGCGCTGGCCGGAACAGATGGTGGCCGCGGCGGCGGTTGCTTGGTCATCAAACTCGTCACCAGCCGGTTGATGTTCAAGGAAAACAACACGATGTTGCCAAATTGGAGATCCAGCAACGCCTGCCGCGTCTTCCCTTCGCTCCCCTTATCGCGCGTTTCGGCGATCAATAGAATGACCTTCCGGTGATCCTTCGGGCGGTTCTTCAACATCCGCGCCGCCTCAATCACAGCGTCGGTCATGGCGCTCGTCGTCGAACCTGCGTTGATTTTGTTCAACGCTTTGGTCATCGCGTCGCCGTCGCGAGTCCAATCCTGCATCACGCGCACTCGGTGGTCGAAGGCGATGATCGCCGCCTGGCCCTTTTCCCCCAGGATCGTCCCTTCCAGCAGCGGGCCGATTTTCTTCACGTTCGGCAATACCGTCTCCACCGTGTTGTTGGCCTGCACGCACACCACCAGCGACAGCGGCTGCACGGCGTTTTCCACGGTGATCTTTTGCACCTTGCCGCGATCGATCAAGCGAAATTCATGCGCCTGCAGGCCGTTCACATAGCGGCCATCGCGGTCGGTCACAGTAGTCTGGGCGATCACTTGGCGAGTAAACGTAACGAATCGGGGCAGATCCTCGGCGGATTCTTCCGGGGCTTTGCCGGCCGGCGCTTTTTGCGTCCAAGCGGGTAACGTGAGCGCGGCGGAGGTAAATAATCGGCGAGTGAGGCTCATAATGTATGGGATGTTAACGGCCGGACCGGGGTTTCGAAGACTCTTTGCGGTGAAAATCACCGCTCTTCCCGCCGGTCTTAGCCAGCAGGTAGACGTCCTGGATTTCAATGCCTTTGTCGAGCGCTTTTGTCATATCGTACACCGTCAACGCGGCGGCGCTCGCCGCCGTCAGTGCTTCCATTTCCACGCCCGTTGGGCCGACGGTGGAGGCGGTCGTCGTGATCCGCACCCCGCCTTTTTCCACCTTCAGGTCCACGCCCACGTGGCTCAGCGAGAGCGGATGGCACATCGGAATCCACTCCGCGGTACGTTTGGCGGCCATGATGCCGGCGATGCGGGCGACGGCGAGCGGGTCGCCCTTCGGATTCTCCGGCAGTTTGGCCAGTACCTCCGGCCGGATTTTCACAAATGCGTGCGCCGTGGCGGTACGCAGATTCGAGGACTTGGCGGATACGTCCACCATCCGCGCCTCACCTTTT
>CAMATG010000155.1 GCA_945860645.1 Candidatus Sulfopaludibacter sp. SbA3
CCGAATCCAAGACCGAACACCCCTGGCAAAGCTACATCGTCTTCATCGTCAAGGATCGCCGCCGCGCCGCTATCATCTTTCAATGCAGCGACAATACCTGGGCCGCCTATAACCGTTGGCCCGATGACTACTCGCTCTACACCGACCCCCGCCACGCCTGGGCCCCCTCCGTCGCCACCAGCTTCGACAAGCCCTATGCCAAATACGCCCAGATCTACGATCACCCCCTCTCCCTCGGCTCCGGCGAATTTCTCCTCTGGGAGTTCCCGCTCGCCTATTGGTTGGAAAGCCAGGGCTACGACGTTACCTACACATCGAACTCGGACATGATCGACCCCGCCCAGTTCCTGCGCTCGAAAGTCTTCTTAAGCGTCGGCCACGACGAATACTGGGACACCCGCCAGTACGACGGCGCCCTCGCCAGCGTCCAAAAAGGAACCACCCATCTCTACTTGAGCGGCAATGCCGTCATGGGCGTGACGCCATTCCAGCCCAGCGCCGACGGCCGGCCCAACCGCGTCATCAGCCGCGAAGGCATCTACGGTGGCGTCTACGGCGGCATGGACAAATTCCTGAAATACCCGTTCCCCATGGAAGGTCCCAAGGCCAACGTCCTCATGGGTGCCCACAGCGTCTACCCCTTCAACGGCGCCGGCGACTGGATCTGTGCCAAGCCCGGCCACTGGGTCTTCGAAGGCACCGGCATGAAGAAGGGAGACCGCATCGAAAGCCTGGTCGGCTGGGAGCATCACGGCGACCCCGCCCCCATCCCCGGCCTCGAAGTCCTGGCCGAAGGCGACGTCTTGAGCGGAGGCAAAAACCCCAGCCACTACACCGCGACCATCTATCCCGGACCCAAGAAGAACTTCGTCTTCAACGCCGCCACCATCTGGTGGGCTCAGGGCTTGTCGAGCCCTCCCGGCCATATCCTGCCCTGGTCCCACTGGGCTCGCCCTCTGGGCCCCGACCCCCGTGTCCAGCGCATCACCAAAAACCTGCTCACCCGAGCCCTAGCTTGACGCCAGGAACCCCGGCGCCCCACCCGCAAAACTCTCAAAATTCGGGAACGCCTCCGCCAGCGCTTCCTCACTCATCCCAAACCATCGCCCCAACGCCGCCCCGTACTGGGCGGTAGCGGTAGTCGGAATCCAGACGCCGCGCCCGGTCGCATCGTCCGGCCCGTCCAACGCCATCGCCGGATACTTCCCGTAGACGTCGCCACCCTTCACCGCATCGCCAACAATCAAATGGTGGCTCCCCCACCCGTGGTCGGATCCCAACGTCCCCCCGCCACACGGTTGCAGCGTTCGCCCAAACTCGCTCGCTGTAAACGTCACCACCTGGTCGCCCACTCCCATCTCCACTGTTGCCTGATAGAACGCCGCCATGGCCCCGCTCACCTGCGCCAGCGCCGCCGCCTGGTCGGTCAACTGCCGCTCGTGCGTATCAAATCCGCCAATCGCCGCCAGAAAAATCTGCCGCTTCACCCCCAGCGTTCCCCGCGCCTGGATCATCCGCGCCGCCCGCGCCAACTGCCGCCCCAGCGGTGTGTTCGGAAATGCCGTCGTCAACGGCTCGACCCCGTCCAGGGCCGCTTCCAGCATCCGCGACTGCGCCAGCCCCACCTCTGTCAGCGTGTTCGCCCCGCGCACCATTGTCAACCCGTCATCCACGCGCAGCAGATTGGTCACCCCGGTCATTCGTGGACTATCCCCGCCACCCCGCAAACCCGCGCCATTCCCTCCGCCCAGCCAGACCGGCAAAGGAATCTCAGTCGCCTCACAACCCTCCACCCCGCCAAACGCGGCCCCCGCCATCGCCTGCCACTCGGCTTGCTGCCCCCCATGCGAATACAACCCGCCCGGCACCATCCCCTTACCGCCCCGGTACTCCGCCCGCGTCAAAGGCTCCGCCAACGGACCCACATTCGCCAACACCGCCACATTCTTCCGCTGGTTGTACAGCTCCCCCAGTTCTTTCAATCCCCCATGCAACCCAAACTGATCCCCGTTGCCCGCGGAAATCCGCACCACGCTCTCCAATGGAACCGCCAGCCCGCCCCGTGCCTTCGCATACTGCGAATAGGAAATCAGCGGATCCCCCTCGGCCGACGCAATCGGCACCAGCATGTTGTTCCCATCGTTCCCGCCCGCCATCATGACGCACACCAGCGCCCGGTAGTCGCTCGGGCACGATGCCCGCAGGGCCGGAGCCCCCAACACCGCCATCCGCAATAGGTCCCGTCTCCGCATCTCTTGCTCCCTCTAGTGCTGCACGTTATACAGCCCCGAACTCAGCGCCACATACAGCGCCGCCTGCGCCCGGGCCTTCTTCTCCGCCAACGTCGTCCCCGCCATCCCGCCCGCTACAGCTTCCAACTCCGTCTGCAACTCTGCCGGCATCCAGCCCTGAAAGTAAATATCGTCAATCAACACCGCCAACCGCCGACCGTCCCCGGCAACATTTACAAACGGGCCCAGATCGATCGCCACCCCAGCCCCCAGGTCGTCGTACAGCAGCGCGTAGATTCCGTTAAAACGTCCCACTGCTTGCTCCGGTCCGGCCCACAATGGCGGTGCCGGATCCCCCGGCACACTCGGTCCAGGCCCCATCGCCGCCACCAGATCGGCCAGGCGGTTCGTATCGTTCACCTGCGCCTCCAACCCGCGCAGAATCGACGGCACCATCACGTTCGGCGCCCGCCAGTGCCCATGCGTCTCCCGGCCCGCGATCGGCCAATTCCCCGCCGCATCTCCGGCGCGGGCCTCCTGGTCCAACAGCACCGCCCGCAACACGGCCTTCAAATCCCCGCGCACACCCGTCCCCGTTCCGCTCTTGGTGAACGCGGACGCCACCCGTGCCACATAGGCCCGCGAAGGGCTGTCCGTCACCAGTTGCGCAATCAACCGGTGCGCCAAAAACGGTGCCAAATTCGGATGCGCGAACACAATGTCCAAGGCCCCGCTCAAGTCCTGCTGCGCCGTCTGCCCGGCCCGCAACTTCACACCGTTCAGCAACACCTTCTCCGACGTGTCATGGTTGGCCTCAAATGGCGCCAGTGCCCGGTCGTAGTTTGCCGGATTATGCCGCGCCGGTATCGAGCCCTGCCGCGTCGCATACGTCCACCCCGTCAACACCTTGGCGAAATCCCGCACCGTCTTCTCTGAATACGCCGCCACCGCCTCCCCATCCTCGTTGAGCTTCACGCTCCCATCCGGGTTCAGCAGCACCGGCCCCACCGTGAATGTCTCCAACAACTCTCGCGCATAGTTCTCGTTCGGCACCGTCGCCCCGTCCGCGCTCGCCTTATTGTTGTTCCGCACGTCCCACGTTTCCCCCATCGCCGCGTTCACCGTCACGTTGTAGAGCAGCTGCCGGAAGTTCCCAAACGCCCCCTGCTGAAACACCCGCAAAAAAGGAACCAACTGCGCCGGACTCCGCGCCCCCGCCGGAGCCCCCCCGAAAATCTCCATCAGCGCCAGCGCCATCCGCTGCCGAACCTGGTCCTTCCCATGCACCGCATTCGTGTAGAAGCGCGCCTGCACCGGAGCCACGCTCACGTCCAGCGTGGCCGCGTCCGGGAATGGCGACGACGCCGTCCCGAACTGCTCCGTCAAATACTCCGAAAACCCGAGGTGTTGCACGCGCAGCATCGATACTGTGTCCGGGCCAAACGCTGCCTGTTGCAGGAACCGCCGCGCCGCTCCAGTCGTCACCCGGGCCAACCCCGTGTCCGGCCCCACCCGCACCGTCACCACACCGGTCGAACTTGTCCCTCCCGGCGCCGGATTCGTGACCGTCACCGCCAGTTGCTGCCCCAACTGCGGTACCGTCGCCGCCACCTTCGCCGTCAACCGAGTCGCCGATACGAACGTCGTCGCCACGCCGATTCCGTCCAGAAACACCTGCGCCGCGGGCACAAACCCGCTCCCGTTTACCGTCAAAGTGGAACTCCCCGCCGGCACCCATACAGGCAGAGTCGACGCCACCACTGGATACGGATTCTGCAACGAAACAATCACTCGGGTATTCGCCACATTCATCGCCGTACTGGTTGCTGTCACCAACACCGTACTCGGCACCGGTAACACCGCTGGCGGCGTATACAGCCCGCTCTCGGAGATCGTTCCCGGCAGCCCCTTCCCGCCCACCGGCAATCCCACTGACCAGCGCACGGACTTCACCGCCAACCCCGTTACCGTCGCCGCAAACTGCACCGACTTCCCCACCCGCACCACCGGCGCCGATGGCGTCACCGTTACCAACGCCTGCCCCCAGGCAGTCGCCAACAGCAACACCCACAAACTCACGATTTGTCCAACAGAAGCAGTCACTCACTGACTACATCGGCACCGGCCCGCGCCGGCTACACGCGCGACGAACTCAGGAAATCCCTACCCCAGCACCTTCCGCATCGCTCCCATCAACACGTCCTCCACGGCCGGCCCTACTCGCGACACCGCCGACGTCTCATACCCGCCCTCGTCATACGCCCGCGCCGTGCCAATATACATCGGCCCATAATCCCCATACGCCGCCGTCGCCACCAACTCGCCCGGCCGGAAACTCGCCGCCGCCAATTGATACTCCACAAACAACTCACCCGGCATATGCAGCACCGAAAACGAGCCCAGTCGCAGCGCCGTCAAGTCGATCTTGCGCCCCGCCTTCGTCATCCGCAAAAACGCCAGGTATCGCGCGTGGTTCGCTCGTTGCTTCCCATCTAACTTGGCATCCGCGATCGCCGCCACAATCTCGTCTTCTCCAAACCCCTTGCCCACACGTAACGGCATGGCAACGGACTCGGAAACCCACCGCACCGCGTCCAGCGAAACCGGCTTCTCCGCTGCTTTCGCCCGCCGCATCGCGTCCGCCATCCGGTCCCGCAAAACAGCCCGGTTCGCCGGCGCTCCGTCGTTATACTTACCCGCGCCAATGTTCCCCGCCGCACCCGTAAAGTGAACCTGGAACGTATCGGTCTGCAAGTCCCGCGCCTGCCCCACAAAGTCGGACGACACGCCGCCCTTGCCGTAGTAGCTCATCGGATGGGTCGCATAGTAACTCAACGTCGCCACGCGCTTCTCCCCCGCCCAGAAGCTCACGGACCGCATCAACGGGTCGATCACGCCCTCCGGTGCCGCGCACTGCGGCGAATTCCGGCATGCTGTCATCCGCCCGAACGCCACCTTCCCATCCGGCCCCAGGATCCGCCGGTTCGACGCCACTTCAGATACCGCCGCCGCCCCGCCAGTCACCGCCGTCACCGCCACAGACTTCGAAGCCTTAACCGCCGCCGCCACCCGCCCCGCCGCACCCCGCGCAAAGTCCAGATCACACAACGGAACCCCGGCCGGCAAAAACGCATGCGCCGACAGATCATCCCCCGGCGCGTCATGCTGGTGCACCGTGTGCAGCGCCACCCGCTCCGGCACCGTCCCCGCCGCCTTCGCCAACACCGCCCGCCACCGGTCCCGGCTCCCATTCCCAATCCCCAGCCAGTCCACCGCGCACAACACGATCGGCTTCTCCCCCGCCGGCCGCAACACCACCCCGCGCGCCCACAACTTGTCCACCACCTCAGCCGCCACCGGCACCAACCCGTAACAGAGCGGGGCGCCCATAGGCGGCGTCACATCCGCCACAAACGTACTGACTTTCAATCCCCGCCCCGCCGCCATCGCGGCCATGCTCAAAAACCCGCGTCTACTTATTCCCATAACAAACCACCGCTTCCTTAGTGCGAATCAAAACGCGCCCATCCACCAATGCCGGCGTCGCCAGCACCTCGTCTTCCACATCGTTCACCGCCAGCAACTCCTGCTCCGCCCCGGCCTTCAAAACACTCACCTTTCCCGTGTGGCTCGTAATATAAATCTTTCCATCCGCCGCCACTGGTGACGAGTAATATTTATCCGCTTCCCCACGCAACCGGGCCTGCTTAAGCAACTTCCCCGTAGCCGGGTCCAACGTCGTCAGCACCCCGCCTTCATTGATCATGTACAACACGCCCCGGTACACCAGCGGCGACGGCAGTTGCGGAATGGACCGCAGGAACCGCCACACCAATCCCCCGCCAATCTTATAGGCCAACAACGCGTTCTCCGCTCGCATCGACCGGATGTACTGCTCCCACTCCCCCTCGTCTAACTTCCCATCCCCATCCAGGTCCAAATAAATCCAGAGCGACGTCACATGCCGCGACGGCGCTTCCGCCTTACTCAACCGCCCGTCCCCGTCTTTGTCAAACCCCTTCAACGCCTCCGCGAACGGAGGAATGGTGAGTAACTTCCCCGCGTCATTCTCCGGCGAATTAAACCCATGCACCAGCACCAGGTCCCCCGCCACCACCGGCACCGATTTCATCTCCGCCGGCAACCCATCCACGCCCCACGCCACCTTGCCCGTCGCAATCTCGTAGGCCTCCATACGGAACGACCCCGGCGCCAGCACCCACTTGCCATGCACCACGGGCGTCGAATGGCCGGACAGCGCCTCCTTCCGGGCGACTTTCCAAACCTGCTCCCCGTTCTTCAGATCGAACGCCGCCGCATACGACGCCTTCGCCTGGTCCACAATCAGCACCACGTGGCCCTCGGCGATCACTGGCGAAACGCCCATGCCATAGGCGTTGTTGAACGGCCCCATCGGCGTCCGCCACAGCTCTTTCCCCTGTACCGTATATCCCACCAACCCAAAATCCGGAAAAAACGCAACCACGTTCTTCCCATCACAAGCCACCGACGGCGACGCCGCCAAGTTCAGCTTATGCAGGAACTCTGCCCGCTTCCGCTCTACCTGCCGCCGCCACAGCTCTTTGCCCGACGCCCTGTCCAGCGCCAGCAGCACGAACCGCTCCCCGTCCAGCCCCGTCACAAAGATCCGGTCCCCCACCACCACAGGCGACGACAGCCCCGCCGGAATGGCCGTCTTCCAAACTGTCTTGAACGACGAAGGATACGCCAGCGAATCCCCCGCCACGCCCGCGCCGTTCGCGCCTCGAAAGCCCGGCCAATCGGCCCCGGCCAGCACCACGGACGCTACAAGGAGGAGGAATCGCATTCCTGTTTATACCGCGCCGCCGCCACCCCCGCCAACACCGCTCCGCAAACCATCGAGACACCCATCATCCACACCACCATCCCCGCAAACCCGACGGTCTCTTTCCAAATCCCAGCCATGTAGATCATCACTCCCGACGAGATCCCGCCGGTCATGTTCACCAGTGCCCCGCCCAGCCCGCGGTTCTCCTTCCGGATCACGTCGTAGGCCGCTGCAAACGCGTTCGTAGCCAACAGCCCTCCGAACAACCCAAAGCAAGCCGAATACACTCGCGCCTCATTCAACGACGAAGCCGAGAACGTCCAGTACGCAAACGGCGCGCTGCCAAACACGCCCAAGGCCGCCATGTACAACCGCGCCGGCCGCCACCGGGTGCGCAGGCGATCGGTCAGCCACCCGCCCCCGAGAATCCCCGCCACCTGGCTCAACTGCACAAAGACGGTCGCGTTCCATCCGCTATCGGTCATCGACAGCCCAAACCGTTCTTGCAAAAACGTCGGGTACCAGGCCAAAAAGATCCACAAAATGGCCACATACGCCGCAAATCCCAGGCAAATGGCGAGGTAGCACCGCGACGCCAACAGCGCCCCTGTCCGCCCCGCCCCCGCCCGCCGCTCCTCCTTCTTGTCCGCCATCCCCACGCCCTTCACGCCCCACCACAGCACAGCCGAGTACAAAATCCCCACCACGGCCGCCACGGTAAAGGCGGAGCGCCAGCCGGTATGATCCGCCGCCCAGCCGCCATACCAGCCTCCTGCCATCACGCCCACAAACTGCGCGGACTGATGAATCCCCAGCGCCCGGCTCCGCGCCACTTCCGGGTAGTAGTTCGCAATCGCCACCATCGCTGTCGGGTAGTACAGGCTCTCGGTAATGCCCATCACGCCCCGCCAAAACAAGAACGAATTCTCCGACCCGGCCAGCCCGCACCCCAGCGTCGCCGCGCTCCAGAGGACGAGGCTGGAGACCAGCATCACATCCTTCCGGAACAGGTCCGCCATCCGCCCCGCCACGGGCATGGAGAGCGTGTAGACCCACATGAAAACGGACCCAATCAAGCCCAGCTTCGCCCCGGCAAAACCCAGGTCCGCCTTCAGCGCCGGGAACATGCTGTAGACCATCTGACGGTCCACATAGTTCAGCGCGAAGGCGATCCAGAGAAAGGCGACGAGAGGCATCTAGCGCCGCAGCTCCGACACATCTGTCCGCGACAGCTCCGCCAGCGCGTCCAGGTTCAGGTCAATCCCCAACCCCGGCCCAGCCGGAATCGGTAGCATCCCGTCGGCATCCAGCTTCCACCCAAACAGATCGTCAATGAACGGCGACCCCGTTAGATACTCCACCAGATCCGTCCCCGCGAACGCCGAGGCAATCTGCAGATCCGACGCCAACCCCACTGTCGTGTTCCACCCATGCGGAATGAACCGGACCCCGTTATCGACAGCCATTTGGGCAATACGCCGCTGCTCGCTCAGCCCGCCGCACTTGGTCACGTCCGGCTGCACGATGTCGAACGCCCCGGCCGTTAGCCACGGCTGAAACGACTGCCGCCGCGTCAGCACTTCGCCACCGGCGATGGTCACGCTCGATGCCCGGCGCAACGCCACATAGTCCTCCAGAGCGTCCGGATGCAACGGCTCCTCAAACCAGAACACGTCGTAGTCGGCCAGCATCTCCGCCGTCCGCAGAGCCCACTTATACCCGCCCTGCCAGTAGGCGTCCGATCCGCCCGCATCCACCATCAGCAGCGAGTCTTCCCCCACCGCCTCGCGCGCCGCGCGGACGATGGCTTCATCGACGGCGTTGCTCTTCCGCCCGAACGGACCCCAGCCGATCTTGAACGCCCGGAACCCCTGCGCCTTCACGGGGTACAGTTCGCCTTCCATCTGGTCCGGCTCCCGCATCAGCAGGCTGGCGTACGGCCGCACCCGCTCCCGGTAGCGCCCGCCCAACAGACGGCCCACCGGCTGCCCGCAGGCCTTGCCCATCAGGTCCCACAGCGCAATATCGATGCCGCTGATCGTGTGCGTAATGGAGCCCCCGCGCCCCAGCCAGAACGTGTGCTGATGCAGCTTCTCGCTCACCCGTTCCGGCTCCAGCGCGTTCTCGCCAATCAGCAGCGGCCTCAGAATCTCCAGCGACGCCTTCACCAGCGCCTCCGACGTGAACACCGAGCCCCAGCCGATGCCGTCCGCGGTCACCACCGCGATGATCGTGTGGACACAGTCCTCCGGCTGCAGCTCATTGGACCAGCCGCCCTCCGGCGTCTTTCCGCGCAGCCCGTAGGCCAATACCCGTTCAATCTTCGATCCCATGTCTCTCCCTTATCCCCGCCGGAAAATCCGTGGCTCCGGCGTGTATGCAAAATGATCGTCCAGCGGATACAACGGCCGCCGCACCACCGTGTGGCCCAGGCCCTTCACATTGGCGCTCGTCGCGCCCGGCGCGTCGATGTTCAACACGTGCTCCGCGCCATCGTTGAAGAACCGCGGCTGGCACAACGGGCTCTTCACCACCGTCATGTCGAACGCCGCCGGGTCCTGCCCGTTCACCAGAAACGGCGTCCGGTCGTAGAGGCTGACCGGCCGCGACATCAGCACGAGCGTGTTCGGCCCGGCCTGCAATACCGCCGTCGGCCCGGCGTACCAGTGCTCGCCGTGGCTTTCGCTGTTCATGTGTCCATCGGAGAGGATTCGCACCTTCCCTGTCACCGTCACTGGCGTGAAGCGCGGGTCGAGCGCGCCGCCCACCGGCACCGTCACCTCCCCGCCAATCCCCGCCGCGAAACACGCCTGCACCGCCGGAGCATCCACGATCGGCACCAGCGCCGTGCGCGTGCAGCCCTGCCGGATCAGCTCGGCCAGAATGGCGTTGGAATCGCCCGATGCGCCCGAGCTGGTCGCATCGGCGGCGTCCACCAGCACCACCCGGCCCGTCGCGTTCTTCGCGATCCCTACGGCCTCTTCCAGCCCCAACAACGGCTGCTGCATGATGGCCCGCGCGTCCCAGAATTCCAGCGCCATGCGCTTGCCCAGTTCACACGCCGCCGCCGGGTCGCCATCCGCAACCAGGAAGACGTTCGAACACAGGTCCGGCACATCCGTGAACGGGTTGCCGATGAAGAAGCCGCCGCTCAGCCCGCCGGGCGAGTTCTCAAACTCCACCGCCTCTTTCACCCAGTTGCCGTAGATGCCGGTGGCGGTGATGCACTCCTGTCCGCGCACCAGCGCCGGGACCGGAATGCGCACGTGCACCGGGTTGATCTCGCCATCGAGCAGGCGGATCAACAGCCGCGCCGCGCGCTGGCCCGTCTCGTAAAAATCCACGTGTGGATTGGTGTGGAACACCGTCGTGACGCTCGCGTGCTGCAGCATCTTGTCCGTCAGAATTCCGTGCAGGTCCAGCGAGACGGCGATCGCCATTTGCTCCCCGACAATTTCACGGGTCTTCTCCAGAAGGTAGCCTTCGCAGTCGTCGACGTCCTCGGCAGCCATGGCGCCGTGCAGCGAGAAATACAGCGCGTCGAACCGTCCGAGGTTCTGGCGGACAGCACCCAGAAACT
>CAMATG010000156.1 GCA_945860645.1 Candidatus Sulfopaludibacter sp. SbA3
TTCGAAGGATTGTCGGGCGTATTCCTCCGGTTTGGCCGCTGAATTGCCTATCAAGCTGCGGAGGGCCGAAATCCGCCGGGTTCGGCGGACGCTTCTGGTGGCCATACGGAATGGAAATATTCTCCTCTGGCAGCGCGAGCAAGATGCCGCCATGCTGGGGGGATTCTACGAACTTCCCGAACCGCATCAGCTCCCAGAGGTGAAAACTGCTAAACTTCTTTTCGAGTTCTCACACGCAATCACCAATCACATCTATGACTTCCATGTGATAGCGGCACGTGTGGGCCAGGCGAACTCACCTCTCCAATGGGTGCGTCTGGAGCAGCTTTCGGCCCTTCCTCTCAGTACGGTAGCCCGGAAGGCCTTGGCCGGGGGGAAGGTCTTGCCCTAGTGCACCACGGCTATGTGCATATTGGGAAAAGTTGAACAGTTGTGAACTCTTGTTCAAGTAATAATTACATCCAGGGGGTATCGAGTATGCTGAATGCAATTGGTGTTAGGGAATTGATGAGAACAAAGCTGACGTTCAAGAATAAGGGACGCCTGTTGACCATTTTGGTCGCAGTCCCGATGCTCGTTTGGGCATACGATGCAGGTCCCGATCCGAATTCGGAAGGCGGCCCCGGCGGACCGGCGGCGGCGTGCGCCCAGTCCGGGTGCCATACCGGGACTGCGGTGAATGCCGGCGGCGGCAAAGTGGAACTGCAGTTTCCCGATGGCCTCACCTACACGCCGGGCCAGAAACAGCGTATCAAGCTCGTTGTGACAGACGCCACCGCCCGCGCTTACGGCTATCAGGTGTCTGCCCGGCTGGCCAGCAATGAAACTCGAGGCCAGGCAGGGACGTTCTCGACCGTCGGCGCCAACCAGTTGATCCTCTGTCAGGATGGCCGGGCTCGTTCCGCCGCTGGCACCTGTGCGGCCGCCAATCCTCTTGAATTCATTGAACACTCCAGAGCCAGCGCCTCCAATACGATTGAGTTCGATTGGACGCCCCCGGCTACCGCCGCCGGTAATGTTCGTTTCTATGTCGCCGGGAATGCGGCCAATGGGAACGGTCAGAACTCGGGCGATAGAATCTATACCGCCAACTTCACTTTGACCCCGCAGGCCGCCACAGGCACCCCACCCGCCATCACCCCGACGAACGGCGTCACCAACGGCGCTTCTTTCGCTCCCGGCGTCGTCAGCGGCTCGTGGACCACGATTTTCGGGACGAATCTTTCGGCGACAACCAGAGATTGGAGCGGCGCCATCGACGCCGCCGGTAACTTCCCGACGTCTCTCGACGGCGTCAGCGTCACCATCGACGGCAAACCGGCGTTTATTTACTACGCCTCTCCCAACCAGCTGAACATCCAGGCGCCGGACCTTGCCGGCAAGACCGGTCCTGTCGCCGTCGTCGTGAAAAACGCCGCCGGCGAGTCCGCCGCCTACTCCGCCACCGCCGCCAAAGAGCTGCCCGGCCTGTTCACCTACGCCCTAGGCGGGAAAACGTATCCGGCCGCGGTTCGGCTCGACGCCGTCGTCGTCGGCCCGCCCAATGTTCCCGGCGTCGTGCCCGCCAAACCGGGTGAAATGATTCTCTTCTTCGGAACCGGTTTCGGCCCCACCAATCCGGCCGTCACGCCGGGGAAAGTCTTCAGTGGAGCCGCACCGCTCGTTGACAGCGTGAGCATGAGAATAGGCGGCATTTCTGTCACTCCCGCTTTCGCCGGACTCTCCAGTTCCGGCTTGTACCAGTTCAACGTCACCATTCCCAATCTTGCGAACGGGGAGCATGCCGTCGAAATGTCCATCAACAGCGTTTCGATTCCTACGGGTGTCGTCATCGCTGTCCAACGATAAGAACAAAGGCCATATGATCCGCTCTACCAAACTTCTCCAACTTCTCTTTACGAGTGTCCTGATCGGGGCACCCGCTCTTTTCGCCTTCTCAACGGGTCCCCGCGGGCCCGTTGCCGGGGTGCCGACGGACAATAACGGCGCAAGTTGCGTCGCTTGTCATCGGACGTTTGCTCCCGCAAACTCGGATAGTCGAGGGAAGTTGGAGATTTTGGTGGACAAACTCACCTACACCCCCGGTGTCACCAAGAAGATCCGGGTCAAGATTGAACACCCCGAGGCACAGCGCTGGGGCTTCCAGTTCACTTCCCGCATCGCCAGTGATACGACCAAAGGTGCCGGCGTGTTCGTGCCCAACGATACGATTCTCGTCCGCTGCGGACTCGGCATCGCTCTTCCTCCCTGCGCCGGCGAACCGGAACCGCAGTTTGCTGAGCATACCCAGGCTTCCACCCGCGCCGGTACTCGCGGCGGCGTCGAATGGGAGTTTGACTGGACCCCGCCTGCCAATGAAGTTGGGGACGTCACCTTCTACGCGGCCGGCAACGCCGCCAACAATGGCGGTACGAGCGCCGATGACCGCATCTACACCACCAGCATCACGCTGAAAGCCGAAGGCGCCTGCAACCTCACCAAGAAGCCGACCGTTCGCACCATCGGCAACGCCGCCTCCTTCGCCCGTGAAATCTCTCCTAACGCCATGGCCAGCGTGTTCGGTCTCGACTTCGAAGTCGCCGGCCGCACCCGCGCCGCCAGCACGGGCGATTTCGTCAACGGCGCTTTCCCGCAGCAACTCGCCTGCGTCGCCGTTGAAGTGGCCGGCCGCCGCGCGCCGATCACTTACGTCCAGACCGATCAGGTGAACTTCCAGGTTCCCGCCGGTACGCCGTCCGGTTCCGTTCCGGTTACCCTCATTCTCAACCCGGGCCGCCAGAACGAAGTGAAAGGCGACGTCGCCACCGTGACCGTCAACAATCACGCGCCGGCTTTCTTCACCTTCAACGGCCGCTCCATCGCCGCCCAGACCTCCGACTTCAAGACCATCGCCGATCCCGCCGTCGTCCCCGGTGGCGTCGCAGCCCGGCGCGGTGATGTCGTCATCGTCTACGGTACCGGTTTCGGCCTTGGCGAGCCTGTTTACCAGGCTGGCGAAATCGTCTCCGGCCCCACCCCGCTCCGCGATCGCGTCACCATCACCGTCGGCGGCACCACGCTCGCCGCGGCCGATGTGCTCTACGCGGGCCTGGCTCCGGGGAACATCTCCGGCTTGCAGCAGTTCAACATCCGGATCCCGCAGTCGGCGGCGGTGGGCAATGTGCCCATCACCATCACCGTCGGCGGCGTGTCGACGGCCACCGCCGGCGCCACCATCCCGGTTCAGTAAACAACAAACAAACCAGGCGAAAAGCGGGGCTTTGGCCCCGCTTTTCGCTTTTCTGCGCAGAATAGGCATAGCTCTATGCGAGTGATTTCTCTAATCCCGCTGCTTTTGCTCGCCTCCTGCGCTCCCTCCCCTCGCCAACTCGACCATTCCGCCCGTGACACTGCCGCTCTCCGCGGACTCCGCTTTCTCGAGCAAATCGCCTCTCATCCCCTGCATTTCAAAGACTACGGCCCCGACCTTCTCTGGGCTTTCTACACTCTTTCAGAAGCCTCCGCGGACCCGCTGTTGAAGCAGGAGGCACGTACTTTCGGCACCAATCTCGCCCGCCAGTGGCGCGACACTCTCCCGGCGGTCCCGCCAAATGCCGGAATCAACCAGATCTATGACTACATTGCCGGAAGCGAAACGGCTGACGATCTCGGCGTGATCGATGACCCCATGCGCCACGAACTGGCACGCCAGGCCGGGCGTTTCTCCCCCGTCGACTGGCTCCGCTTCAATCCCAGGATCGAACCGCCCCCCACCGACATTCCCCACCCCTGTTCCCGCTGCAAGCACGCCAATCACCGAGGGTCGAAAAACTGCCGTAAATGTGGCGAGCCGCTTCATATGGTCAGCCCCTACGACATTCTCTTCGACGCTCTGGTCACCACCTACGCCGGCCACCATTACGGCGTCCGTTTGGGCGCCGAGTATGCCGATGTCGCCCGATGGATCCCCTCGCTGCGGCCATACCCCGTCCCCTCCACGCTTGCGGCCGATTCCAATGTCACCTACACCATCACCCACATAATTTACACATTGAACGACTACGATCAGTACCGCCTCCGCCCCGAATGGCTACCGCATGAGTTCGCCTTTCTCAAAGCCCACGCTCAGATGGCTATCGACGAGAAGGACGCCGAGACGCTCGGTGAGTTTATCGACTCCCTCCAGGTATTCGGGATGACCGATAAGGACCCCCAAGTCCGCAAGGGCATTGACTATTTGCTCGCCCATCAGAACGCCGACGGCAGTTGGGGCGAGATCCAGGATCACGACATCTATACTCGCTACCACACCACTTGGACAGGTATCGGCGGGGTCATGCGCTACGCCTGGCGTGGGGAGCGGCTGGCGATCCCCGAGGCGCTTCCTGCCATCTTGGCCGCGAAACCTCGGATTACCCCGTAAGACAACCGTTTCCTCAGGATTATCTTGGTTTCTCGCGCTGCCAGAGAGTCGTAGGATTTATCTAGATAAGAGGAGTAGCTTATGCCCGCAGTGGCCTGGCTCGCGGCCACGCTCGTCCTCTGCCTGATCGCAGAGGGAGCGGAACCGAACCGGCAGATCCCGGTTTATAGCGCAGCCAGCATCGTCAATGCCGCTACCAACGAGCCCGGCCCCCTGGCGCCGCTGGCACTCGTGTCTCTATACGGCAAAGACCTGGCCACCGTCACCCGCGCCATCTCGCTGGACGACGTTCGAAACGGCCAGCTCCCCACAACGCTCGTCGGCACTGGCGTCACCATCGCTATCGACAACATCGTCGTCCCGATCCTCTTCGTGTCCCCCGGCCAGGTCAACTTTCTGATCCCGGGAAACATTCGCACCGGACGCCGCCAGCTCCGGCTCTTGGTCAGCGGCCGGGCCGGCCCCGATGTCGAAATCATCATCGGCGATTCCTCCCCCGGCCTCTTCCAAATGGAGGCAAACGCCGTCATTGCCACTCGCGCCGACGGTTCCTTGATTTCGCCGGCGTCCCCCGCCATGCCCGGCGACATTCTCATCCTCTATGCCGCCGGCCTCGGCGCCACCTCGCCGGCCGTCACTGGGCTCACGATCCCGGCCGCCGCAGCCTCCATTTCGGCTCGCTCCCAATTCGCCGTTCTGCTCAACGATGCGCCCATCCCCGACGCCGATATCCTCTACGCCGGCGTCACGCCCGGCTTTGCCGGCCTCTATCAGATCAACTGCCGCCTGCCGGCCGATACCCCCGTCGACCCGGAAATTCGCCTTCGTCTGCCGGGCCAAACCAGCCCGCCGCGCCTGCATTTAGCTGTGCGCCCGGCCTCCGCCTCGGTACAATAGGCGCTGGCCATGTCCCCGCGAGTATTAGGTGCTGTTCTCTGTGTCGCCGCCGTGTCTCTCCTATCGGTCGGCCGCTTCTTCTTTCAGGTTGCCGACTTCTATCCAAAGGCGCCTTCGCCCGATGGAGTCACCGATTTCGACAATCGGTTCGCCGGCCTCCGCGCCATGCTCCCGCCCAAGGGCATCATCGGCTATATGACCGACCCGGGCACGCCGCCGAATGACACCAACGCGCAGGCGGAGTATCACCTGGCGCAGTACGCGCTCGCGCCTGTGCTCGTGGCCTACTCGCCCGACCACCGCTTCGTCGTCGGCAACTTCCACCAGGCGGTGACGACCGGCAGCCTGCGGGATCGCGGCTTCAAGCTGATCCGCGAGTTTGGCAACGGCATCGTGTTGCTCGAGAACGAGAAGGTACGCTAATGGGCGCTTGGCTTTTATTCCTGATTCTCATCGTCCTGGGCTTTGCCGCCATTCGCGCCCTCTGGCCCGCGCCTCCCCGCTGGTCCGCCGCCGATCCGCTCCGCCTGGCCGCCGCGCCCGCCATCGGCTTTGGCATCGCCGGTTGCCTATACTTCGCACTGCGTATCGTTCTCCAGCAACCGCCCGCCATCGCCGTCGCCGCCGTTTGCGTTGCCACGGCGGGTTTGGGTTGGTTCGCCTGGCGAAGCGCGCAGTCGGCCGCGCCGGATGCTCCGGCTGTCCACGGGCAGATTCCGTTTTGGCTGTGGCTCCTTTTTGGCGCTGGCGCCGCCATGGCCTTCTTTACCTATCTCATGCTGACCGGCGCCGCGCCTCACGGGGAATGGGACGCCTGGTCCATTTGGAATCTGCGAGCGCGCTTCCTGTTCCGGGCACAGGAGTTTGTCAGTCCCTTCTCCCCGGTCATCGGCTGGTCCCATCCCGATTACCCGTTGCTCGTGCCCGGTGTCATCGCGCTCCTCTGGCACGCCGGTGGGGTCGCGTCCCAGTCGATCGCCGCCGCCGTCGGCT
Organism: Candidatus Sulfopaludibacter sp. SbA3; assembly: GCA_945860645.1. Taxonomy (GTDB): domain Bacteria; phylum Acidobacteriota; class Terriglobia; order Bryobacterales; family Bryobacteraceae. The sequence continues at coordinate 6,293 of CAMATG010000156.1, forward strand.
TCGGCTTCCTGCTCAGCAGCGTTGCTGTGCCCTTCTTCACGCTCCGCCTGCTCCGCGGGCCCGCCCTGGCCGCGCTAGGTACGCTCGCCATCCTCGGCGCTACCAGTTTGATTCGCGTCAGCGCGTCCCAATACGCCGATGTCCCGCTGGCGGCCTACATCGTGACGGCGGTCTGCTTTCTCGTCTATGCGCTGGAGGTGGAGGCGGTTGGGAAGTCTGTCGTCCTCCTGGCCGGACTTTCGGCCGGGCTCGCCGCCTGGACGAAGAATGAAGGGCTGCTTTTCTGCGTCAGTATCGTTCTCGCCCATCTGCTTTCCATCGTTCACCGGCTGGAACTGCTTCGCCGCCTGGCGACGCTCTTCGCGCTGTTGGCGGGCATCCTTGCCGTACTCGCGGTCGCGGGTCATTTCAAGTTCCGTATGGCCCCCGCGAACGATCTTGTCAATGCCGGTACAGCCGGCGTCGCCATGGCCCGCGCGACGGATTTTAATCGCTACTGGGTCACGTTTTGGGCCTTTATCGGGGAGTTGCTCACCTTTGGAAATGTCCTCGTGCCCCCAGTCATCGTGTTCGCCGTCTGGCTGGCGCTCGTTCGGTTCCGTACGAAGGTCACTGGCGCTTCGCTATTGCCCCTCACCGCCGCGGCCATTCAGTTGGCAGGGTACTTCGCCATCTATGTCACCACCCCGCAGGATCTGGACTGGCAGTTGAATACCTCGCTCCCGCGCCTTCTCCTGCATGTCTGGCCTCTCGTAGTCACTGGTATCTTTCTGATTTCCGGGGACCTTTTTGGTAACAGACCGCAACCTGAACCTGCCCAGCCGCGTTCAAAATAGGGATGGCGATTGCATTCGCCGGCCGTACAATGAAGGAGGAACACCTATGTCGCCATCAACGCTCGTTTTGATCGGTCTCAGTGGCCTGTCGCTGTGCGCCCAGGCTGCTAAAACGGATCCCTACGCGGTTCCCACCGGCACGCGGGTCCCGTTGGTGATGATCAACAGTGTTTCTACCAAACACGCCGCCGAAGGCGATCGTATCTACCTGGAGACCTCTTTCCCCATTCTGGCCGATGGCCGTGTCGTGATTCCGACGGGCTCCTACGTCGCCGGTACAATCACGTCCTCCAAACGCGCGGGCCGTGTCAAGGGCCGCTCGGAGCTCTACGTTCGTTTCGATTCACTCACCCTGCCGAATGGTGTCACCCGCGATTTCCGGGCCCGCATGGGCGCCCTGGATGGCCGTGCCAGCGAGACGTTCGACAGGACCGAAGGCCGTATCAAGGGCGAAGGAACCAAGGGTCAGGACGCCGTGAAGGTCGCCACCGCGGCTGGCGCGGGAACGTCCGTCGGCGTGATCGCCGGTAGCGCCGCCGGCCGCCCCATGATGGGAACCGCCGTGGGCGCCGCCGCCGGTGCCGCTGCTGGCATGGTGGGGGTTCTCCTCTCCCGTGGCCAGGATGTGGTCCTCGGGCGTGGTACTGTCGTCGAAATGGTTTTGGACCGGACGCTCGAATTTTCCGAGAACGACATCGACTTTAGCGCCGCTCCCTCCGGACGCCGCTCGGCAATTACCGAGGAAGGCCCCGTCCGAAAACGCCCCAACGGCGTCGGAATCCCCGGCCAACGGCCTGCATTGGGCACTCCGTAAGGTTTTCCACTTAGAGGCGGGCAGAATCTGCCCCGTACGACGATGGTACTTTTGACCCTACGCATTACCGGGTCTGAAGTACCTATTTTTTTTGAGAGGGAAGGACTATTCTCCAGCGTACTTCCCGCCGATACACTCTTTGTGGAGCTATGGACTTAGGATCGTTGGAACTCCAGATTTTCGTTAGTCTGACCGTGGTACTGGGCGGTGCCTTCGTGGCTCTCGTCTGTGACTACCTCAAAGGCAATAACGAACAACTGCGCGAACACAATATTGAATTGCGCGTCCGTAAGGAAGAACAGGAACGGCGATTGCTTCTCGATCCAGCCGGATTCCTGGGCCAGTGGATGCCAGGTCAACGCCAGACGGCTGCTCGAACTGTCACCGCGGCGGAGCCGTCGGCCGTTAACCGGGCCGTGGCGCCGCACGAGGTCATGCAATCCTTCGCGGATCCGGAGGCGCTGGCGGAAGCCAATGATCGCGCCGCCAAGCTGCATGCCCGGGCCGGTGATGAACCGTTTGAGACCGCCGACGTCCCCCCGATGACGCAACGGCGGACCGGTCGCAACCGCGGCAATCGGAAATCGTCGCGTCAGGTTCGAAAAGAACCGGAGAACTACGCGGACTGGGTGCGCCCGGAAGTCATTGCCAAGGTCGCCCGCCGCGCACAGGCTACAGCGGCTTACTCCTCCGACATTCGTGAAGATCTGGAGTCATTGCCCGAGGAGGCTCTGCCGGAGCCGCTGAATGCTCCCGAAAACTGGGACATTCGTCAGCAGTTGCCTGGCAATGACAGGACGAGGCGCGAACAACCCAAACGGTCAACAGCCCGGACGGAAGAAGCCCCCGCTGCCGCTCAGGTCACGACTGCGGCGGTTGCCGTGATCGCGGAACCTGCCGCGCCCCAGGAGACGGTGGCTGCCGCGGCGCAGATTCCTCAGGAAGCCCCCCTTCCCGAGAAACTCGCGCCGGAAGAGGCCGTAATCCTCCAGAAAGAAATTGAGCGTGTTGCGCAGCTCGAACGTCGTCCCGTCACAGCCGCCCCTGGGACGATCCTCCGTCCGCTGACGGTACCTTCGCTCAAGCTGGAAGACGAATTGCAGCGTGTCGCCGAGATCGCGCAGCCTGCCGCGCCGGCAGCATTTACCTGGAATAGCGCCCTGCTCGATGAAGTGATCGCCGCCAGTGGCACCCGGGAAGTCGTGGCTCACACGGGGGCCCTGCTCGTGGCCGCGCCGGAACCGGTCGTTGTTGCCGAGTCTGTCGTAGTGCCGGTCGTCATTGAAGAAACGGTTGCCGCTGCTGACGCGCAGGAAGAAGTGGAATTGGTTGAGGTGCCGCCGGTCGCTGGCGCCTCGGAGCCGGAGTCTGTTCCCACAGAGCCGGTTGTCGAAGAATTGGCCACAGTCGAAGTCACTCTTGGCCACAATGAGTATTGGGAGCCGGCTGCGGGTTCTAACGGTGGCGGCTCCTCCTCCGATATCGGTGAGCCTGACGCAGGTTTGCCGGAATCCCCCTCCGTCGAATTCGCCGTTGCTTCGCTGTCCGCGGAGGCCGCCGTGGCTCCGGAGCAAGCCGATTCCGCTCCGGAATTGGTTGATCCCTTTGCGCTTCTTGCCGAGCCGGTCGCCATCGTTGCCAGCGTGGATGACGAACCTGTTTCTACCGGTGATTTACTCGGGGAGGAGCCGCTCGGCATCGCCGCAGTGGAGCTTCTCGCAGCGCCGGTAGTCGAGGAATTGGTCACTGTTGACGTCGCTCTTGACCAAATTGAATATTGGGAACCGGCTGCGGTTTCAATCGATCAGCCTGAAGTAGTTCTGCCGGAAGCCCCCGCCGTCGAAATGGCGGTTGCCGCTGTGTCGGCCCAAGCCGAGACGGTTGCCGAACAATCAGATGCTGTTCCGGAACTGGTCCCGGCCTTTGCGCTTCTTCCGGAGCCGGTCGCCACCGTTGTCAGCGTGGATGACGAACCTGTTTCTACTGGTGATCTACTCGTTGAGGAACCGGTCGTCATCGCCGCCCTGGAGCCGTTGTCTACTCCCGCTGAGCCGGTTGCCGCAGAATTGGTCGCCGCCGATCCCGCTCTCGACCAACATGAATACTGGGAACCGGCTGCGGTCTCAATCGATCAGTTGGAAGTGAGCCTGCCGGAAGCGCCCGCCGTCGAATTAGCGGTTACCGCTCAGTCCGCGCAGGCCGATACGGTTGATGAACAATCAGATTCCGTGCCGGAACTGGTCCAGGCCTTTGCGCTTCTTTCTGAGCCCTTCGCCACAATTGCCGGCGTGGAAAAAGAGCCTGTCTCTACTGGTGATCCACTTGCCATTGAACCGGAGTTGGAGTCGATCGCCATCGCCGAAGTAACGGCGCCGTTGGCCGAAACCACTCCGCTTACGCCGGTCGAAGCTCTCCCGGTCCTTGCCCAAACGGAAGAATCGGACTTCGTGGAGGCTTTCCTTCCCGCCGAGTTGCTGCAGCGGGTCCCGTTCGAACCGATCGAACTCGAGATCTCGCCGGAGTTGAGTCCGGTGGCCGCGGAAGCGCTCACCTCCGATATGGAGGTCGAACCGCCTCCGTTCGTTTACCTGATCGATTCTGTGGTCGAACCAGTTGAACTCCAGGAAACTGAACCGCAGTTGCCC
>CAMATG010000157.1 GCA_945860645.1 Candidatus Sulfopaludibacter sp. SbA3
TTGCTGCAAAACAACCCCGACGGTTCCAACCTCTCCACCGGCATGGCCATCCATCAAGGCTTCTACAACTACCTGCTCTACCCCACCCGGGAAGGGTTCCGCATCCGCCCCTTCGCCGCCGGTGGCGTTCATTTCAATAACTACGTTCCCCCCGGCGCCTCCGCCACCCAAGGCGGCGGCAGCACAAAGTTCGGCGTCAACTACGGGGGCGGCCTTAAAGTTCGCGTCTCCGAGAAGTTCATGATCCGCTTCGACGTCCGCCAGTACATCAACCCCAAGCCCTTCGGCTTCATCAATCCCGGTGGCTGGATGAAGATGAACGAGTTCTCCTCGTCGTTCGCCTTCGTTCTCTAGACTGTCTGCGGCACGGCGCGCCACTTTTGCAGCACGCCAAATATATCCGGCTCCGATATCTTCGGATCTAACGAATCATACGCCGCAACCACCGCCCGTCCCACCGGCCACTCCGCCAATTGCTCCGCTGGTAATTCGGGCGATCTCCCCTCGTACCAGCGCCCGTTCGGGCCCCGGAAGGCATACGTGAACCGCCCCAGCTGTTGCCCAGGGGCCATCGCCTTGTCGCGAACCTCGGTCTGCACCACCTGCCCGGTCCGGAACAACCGCGCAATTGAACTCACCTGCCTGGCCCGTTTGACGATATACCCCAACCCGAAAAGCAGCAGGAGCCCTCCAGCGCCCGCGATTCCCATATCAACGAACTTCTCGTTGTTGGCGCTGACAATATGGCCCAATTCGGCGACCTGTGGATTGCGCCGGTCAAATACAACACTCACCTTCCCGATCGCCCGCATTCTCGGCGCATCGGACTCATCCACCTCAAAGCGCGCCGGCCGGCGCACTCCAGCCAGGTCCTCGTACTCGACATCCATCAACATCTTCGGATCCCCAGGGATGATTCGAATCACCCGGGCTTCCGCCTGTTGCAGGTTCTCCACAAACGCAGCCGACTGAGCCAGATATCCCAAGCCGAGCCACGTCACCAGCGAGCCGGCAACTATCGGCAGTAGCCCCATAAAAAGCAGGGGCTGCTTCATCAGCATCCAATAGTTGATCATAGGGAGCTTCTCAATGTTTCAAAACTCTCACTATAGCAACTTCAGTTCAATCAGGTGAACACCTTAGTGGCGCGCTACGGTTTCTCCCTCGGCTGCCTGGACCGCCGGTCCTTCGCTGTGCGCCACGCTCAACATCAGCCGCCGTCCCAGCAGTTCCAGGCCGTTCAGCGCCCCCACAGCCGCCTCGGCGTCCTCGGCCCGCTCGAAATCAGCAAATCCAAAGCCTCGGGACTTGCCCGTCACCCGGTGCTTCACAATCGCAACTCCGGCCGGAAACACCGAATTCTCCGTGAGCCAACCCCGCAGGTCTTCGTCCTGCGCCTGAAATGGCACATTTCCAATAAACACTTTTTTCGACATGCTCTGTATCGGCCTCAGTTCCGATAAAGGCATTTTAATTAACAGGTACTAACGAATCAAGCTTTTTCGTGCAAACTTTTCCTTCTCGCTTTGCCCCCTCTTCACCGATATGCCTGAGTAGATGGACTTCAGCACAATCGATTCCTGGACCGTAGTCGTTTCCGAGTCTCAACCCTCTTCGATTGAGAAACTCGGAAACCTCATCGATTTCGGCAATCCGCCCGCGTTTTTCGATTTCGCTGACCGGCAATGGCAACGCCGCGGTGAGGGCGATGCCTCCGGCTGGGATCTGCTCATGGATGGACAGTTCATCCTGCGGGCCGTCGGCCATCCTGGCGTGCTGTCCCTCAAACAAGCTTTGACTCTCATGGGCTTCGCCCTACAGGTCGATACTTTGTTCGACACGAAGTTGCTGCGCCGCCTGCTCGCACAACGCCTCTGGCCGGAGGAAGTCCCCTCCGACGAAGTCATGCGCACGCTCGAAGTCCTCGAAACCCTCGACGAACCCCAGCGCCTCTCCATGACGCTGCTGAAGTTCTCTAAATTCCCGGACCGCCGTGTTCAGTCCAAAGTCGCCAAGATCCTCGGCCGCTGTATCGACTCGGCCGAAGTCATGGACGAACTCTTCTCCAACCCTGATGGTCGCGTCCGCGCCAATCTCATCGAAGGGATCAGCCGCCGCAACTCGGTGGAGATGCTCCTGCCCCTCATCGAACGCGCCACGCGCGACCAGCACACCCGCGTATCTTCGCTCGCCCTGGCGCTGCGCGCGCGCACCGGTCATAGCGGTTCCAACGCCCTCATCAAGATGCGGGCCAATTCCAAAATGAACGACATCAGGAAATCCGCGGAGGCGGCCCAACGCATCGCCTCCGGGGATAAAACACCACTGGACCCTGTCGTACCCTTAGCGGGTAACGTCGATTCCCTTGGCGTTGTCGATGGCCAACCGGCTGTGGCTCCGGCCGTAGAGGAAGTACACAGCTAATCCGAGCGCCATCCAGATAAACAGCCGCAGCCAGTTCTCCAGGCCCAGGCCGTACATCAGGTACAGATTCACCACGATGCCCAGGATCGGAACCAGCGGCACCAGCGGCGTCTTAAACGGACGGTGCAGGTTCGGGTTCGTCTTCCGCATCACCAGGATCCCGGCGCACACCAGCACGAACGCAAACAGCGTGCCGATACTCGTCGCCTCTCCCAGCTTCGATAGCGGCAGCAAAGCCGACATCAGGCTCACAAAGACCATGAACAGAATGTTGCTGCGCCACGGGGTCTGCCACTTCGGATGGATCGCCGAAAACAGCTGCGGCAACAACCCGTCGCGCGACATGCTGAAGAACACCCGGCTCTGGCCCAACAGCATCACCAGAATCACCGAAGTGTAGCCAGCGATAATCGCGAACTTCACCAGCTTCCGCAGGAAGATGTACGGCGTGCGGTCAATCGCCACGGCGACAGCCGCCGGATCGTTCAGCTCTTTGTAGTTCACAATGCCCGTCAGCACGTAGCTGAACAGGATGTAGAGGATCGTGCAAACCAGCAGCGACCCGATAATGCCGATCGGCATATCCCGCTGCGGCTTCATCGCCTCCTGCGCCGCCGTCGAAACGGCGTCAAACCCGATATAGGCGAAGAAGATAATCCCGGCCCCGCGCACGATGCCCGTCCAGCCGAAATTGCCGAACTCGCCCGTCACCGTCTCCGGAATCAGCGGCACGTGGTTGGCCGGATTCACATACGCCCAGCCGAAGCCGATGAAGAGGATAATCACCGCCACCTTCACCACCACGATCACCGCGTTCACTCGCGCCGATTCCTGAATGCCGATCATCAGCAGCCACGAAACCATGCAAACGATGAATACCGCCGGCAGATTGATGATCCCGTTGGCGATCATCGTCCCATCCGGCAACGTCACGCTTTCAAACGGTCCCGCCGCCCACTCCATCGGGAAACTGATCCCGAAATCGCGTAGCAAACTGACGACATACCGCGACCAACTCGTCGCCACCGTCGCCGCGCCCACCGCGTACTCCAACACCAAATCCCACCCGATCACCCAGGCGAACAGCTCGCCCATCGTCGCATACGAATACGTGTACGCCGATCCGGCCACCGGAATCATCGTCGAAAACTCGCTGTAGCAAAGCCCCGCGAACGCGCAGCCAATGGCCGCGACCACGAAGGAGAGCATAATCGCCGGCCCGGCATGCAGCGCCGCCGCCGGCCCGGTAAGCGAAAACAGACCCGCGCCAATAATGGCGCCAATCCCCAGCGCCGTCAATTGCGCTGCCGACAGCGTCCGTTTCAGCTTATGCTCGCCATCCTCGGATTCGGCTAGAATCCGGCTTAGCGGCTTGGTCGCGAAAAGACTCATTCTCAGACCTCTCTCTTCTTCCAGACGAAGTAGACCGGTATGCCCAACAGAACGATGAGCAATCCGGGCCAGGTAAAATTCGGTTTGTAGAGCAACAGCAACAACTCGATCACGCCAGCCAGCAGGATGTAGGCGGCCGGCAGCACCGGATAGCCAAATGCCCGATACGGTCGTTCCATCTCTGGCCGGGTTCTACGGAGAACGAAAATCCCAACGATCGTCAGGATGTAGAAAAGCAAAACAGCGAATATAACATAGTCCAGCAGTTCGTTATAACTGCCGGTCAACGTCAGCGCCGCGGCCCATAGTGCTTGAATCCATAGCGCCGTCACCGGCGCGTACGTCTTAGGGTCCAACTTCGCCGCCGCCTGGAAGAACAGCTTGTCCAGCGCCATGGCGTAGTAAACCCGCGCCCCGGCCATCGTCAGCCCGTTCAAACACCCGAACGTCGACACCATAATCGCCGCCGCCATCATCTGTACCGCCCGGTCGCCAAAGATCCCGCGGGCCGCGGCAGTCCCAACCCGGTCCTCCGGCGCCGCCTGGATCGCCTCCAGCGGCAGCACCTGCAAATACACATAGTTGCAGGCAAAATAGAGCAACGAAACCAGCCCCACGCCCAAAACTAACGATAGCGGCAGGTTCCGCCGCGGGTTCCGCATCTCCCCCGCCGTAAACGTCACATTGTTCCAGCTATCGGAACTGAACAGGGACCCCACCAGCGCCACCCCAACCAATTGCACCGTCCCCCATCCCCACTGCACGCCGTCGAAAGGGGCCGTGAAGTTCCGCGCCACCGCCGCGTCGTTCTTCCCGAAAAACCACCCGGCCAGGATCAACCCCAGCAGCGCCGCGGTCTTGGCCACGGTGAACACGTTCTGCACCATCGCCCCGGTCCGGATCCCCCGCGAGTTCACCCACGTCAGAAACACGATCAGCAGAATCGCCACCACCTGCTGCGTCGACAAAAACGGCAAAACCTTATTCGATGCCGACACCGCCGGCACGAAAACACCCAAAAACTTCGCAAACGCCACCGCCACCGCCGCAATCGTCCCCGTCTGGATCACCATAAAGAAGGTCCAGCCGTACAAAAATCCGTACAGCGGCCCAAACGCCTCCCGCAAATAGACGTACTGCCCGCCCGCATGCGGCATCGCCGCCGCCAGTTCCCCGTAGCTCAGCGCCGCAATCAGCGTCAACAGCGCCGTCACCGCCCAGCTCAACAACAACAGCCCCGGCGATTGCACCTGCCGCCCAATATCGGCGGCCACAATAAACACGCCGGACCCGATCATCGACCCCATCACAATCGTGGTCGCGTCGAACAGCCCCAAACTCCGGTGCAGCTCTAAACCCTCAGTTTTCGATGCCATGCCCGCGCCCTTTCCCGTTGTCGCCCACGCCGCCCGCCCTCACGCCACAAGCCCGGGGACACCCTGATCGAGCCCCCAGTGCAACCACCCCAGTCCGAAGTGAAGGGTGTCCCCCGCCCGCCAAACATCCCGCCCAACCGCCCACAATCACGCCCGCACCGCCAATAGCCATTCCTCAGTCCTCTCCCGAATCGCCTTCCGGTCAGCCCCATCAGGAATCAACCCACCGATCACCGCCACCGAATCGGCCCCCGCCGCCAGCACCTCCCCCACATTCGCCAGCGTAATCCCGCCAATCGCCACCAACGGACGCGTCGATAAAGGCCGCCACGCCCGCAGCGCCTCCACGCCCACCACCGGATCCGGATTCACCTTCGACCCTGTCCCGAAAATCGGCCCCAGCGCGTGATAATCCACCGGCTCCAGATTCGCCGCCTCCAACTGCTCCCGGTTGTGCGTCGATAGCCCGATAATCGTATCCGCCCCCGCCAACTGCCGCACAAAAACAGGCAATAAATCGTCCTGCCCCACATGCACATGCGCGTTCAACAGCTTCGCCATGTCCACCCGGTCATTCACCACAAACCCAATCCGCGCCTGCTCGCATAAAACAGCCAGATGCGCCGCCGTTTCAAACAATTCGCGCGAAAAATGTCCTTTATGCCGCAGCTGCAAAATGTGCGCCCCGGCCTCGATCATCCCAATCGCGGCCTCCAGCAACGGAACCCCGGCACGCTCCAGCGCGCCCGTGTCTAATATCGGATACAGTCGTGGCAAACTCATCGTAGGTGTTTCTCAAATAACGCCGTCGTCCGCCGCAAGGCGTCAATCCAGGTCTCGTCCCGCACAAACCCGTGGTCTTCCTGCGGATAGAAGATCTCCTCGAACGGCCGCCCTTCCTGAATCAGTTTTTCCGTCAATTGCACCGTATCCTGGAACAGAACGTTCGAGTCTACCATGCCGTGCACCAGCAGCAAATTGTCCCGCAGGTTGTGGCTGAACGTAATCGGCGACGACCGCCGGTACGCCTCCGGATTCTCCGCCGGCGTGGTCAACCGCTCCCGCGTATATCCATCGTTGTAGTTCTCCCAATCGTTCACCGCCGCCCAGGAACTCCCGGCCTTAAACACGCCCGGCTCCCGGAACATCGCCATATTGGTCATGAAGCCCCCGTAGCTCACGCCCCAAATGCCCAGCTTCCCCATATCGATATTCCCCAACCCGCGCATGAACTCGACAGCCCCCATGACGTCATCCAGGTCCGGCCCGCCCATGTTCAAATACACCCCCGTCCGCCATTCGCGCCCATAACCCGACGAACCCCGGTAATCCAGGTCCATCACCACAAACCCCTTCGACGCCAGAAAAGCGTTATAAACAAACCGCTGGTCCTGGTAAGAGCCCCACTGCTTCAACACGCTCGAAGCAATCCCCGCCCCATGAATAAAGAAAACGGATGGCCACTTCTTCCCATCTTTCTTCGACGGGTCATACCCCGGCGGAAGTAGCAATTTGGCCTTCACCACAGCCCCATCCCCACGCGCCGGGAACGACACGAACCGCGTCTCCGGCCACTCATACGAACTAAACTCCGGCCGTGTCGACGTCGTCACCCGCGCCCCGTTCACAAACAAATCGAGCGGCATTTTCAAGTCCGCTTCCAACAGCGCCAAATTCTTCCCATCCTCATGCACCACGCCGACGTTGATCCCCTCCCGCGTCGATAGCCGCCGCTTCCCCGTCCCATCCGCCAAAATCGAATAGAACTGCCGCTCGTTCGTCCCCGCCTCCGTCGACGAATAAAACAGCCGGTCCCCCACCCACTGCGGCGCAAACCCAAACCGCTCTGTGTTCAGTTCCCAATTGCCCTTCGTAATCTGTTCCGCCGCCCCGCCAGCCGCGGCCACGCGATAGAGATGAATGAACCCATCGGGGTCTTTCGTAAATGCAATCCACTTCCCATCGGGAGACCACATTGCCCACGTCCGCGCCACCCACCGCGCATCGGTAATCTCCTGCACCATCCGCGCCTTCCCCGTGCCGGCATCGTAAACCCGCAGCGTAACTTTCTTCGTGTCCGCCGATTCAATCTGCATCAACACTTCCCGCGAATCCGGCGACCACTCCGGGCTCGCCCCCTCCCCCAACCGCACCGGCTTCCCCCCGCCCGCCGCCACGGTGAAGTAGGTAGCCTGCCCCACCTCATCCCCGGCCACGGATCGTGGAAACGGCCGCGCCGTCACAAACCGCCCCGAGTAGTTCGGCAACACCTGCATCCGCGCCCCGCCCCGCCGAGTCGAATACAAAATCCTCGTGCCATCCGGCGAGAACTGCAATCCCCCCGCCCCCTCGGCCACCTGGACCAGCGCCCCCGTCCCCAAGTCCTGCACAAACAGGTCCCCACCCCGCGAAGAGCCCAACTTCTTCCCATCCGGCGAAAACCGCGGTCCGCTCTCCACGGCCTTCGTCTGCGTCAACCGGAACGGCGCCGCCGACCCATCCGCGGGAACCAAATACAAATCCCCCTTCCAAGCAAACGCCACCCGCGCGCCATCCTCAGAAACCGAAAACGAGTTCAACCCCGCCTCCGGCATCCGGTGAGCCTTCAGCCGTTCATCGTTCTCATCGGAGGCCGGATTAAACGGATCTTTCGCAAATTCCAACGACGTCAGCCGCACCCGCTTCTTCGCCACCGCGTCGTAGGCATAGAGGTCCATAAACCGCCGCCCGGACTCATTCCACAAAAACACCAGCCGCGGCGCCTTCTTCGCCCACGTCAACCCATCCGGCGGCGTCCCCCAGACGTAAGGACGCGTGAACAAGGTTTCAACGGACCAGGGCGCCCCGCCGAGCAGCGAGCCCAGCAAAAGGAGGGAAGGGAAGAGCCTCATAACGGTTACCCCGCATGATAGCTTGGAATCATGAACCGCCGTCGATGGTTGTCGCTCGCCGCCGTTGCGCCCCTGGCCGCCCAAGCCCCCAAGCGGGACGCCATGCCGCGCTTCCAGGCCCGTTCGCTCGACGGCCAACTCCACACCCGCGAAACACTGAAGGGCAAAGTGGTGCTGGTGCAACACTGGGCCACCTGGTGCGGCTACTGCCGCAAAGACGAGCCAGCCGTGGAGCAGATTCTAAAGGACCACGCCAAAGACGGCCTGGTCGTCCTCGCCATCAACGCCGCCGAATCGAAAGCCACCGTCCAGAACTACTTGAAGGACCACCCCAGAACCGCGCAAGTTGTCCTAACGCCCGACACCAATCTGGCCCAACTCTTCGAAGGCGCCGGCGTCCCGGCCTACATCCTGATCGATCGTGAAAGCAACATCGCCGCCATGCAACCCGGCTCCGGCGGCCTCATGGCCCTCCGCGCGATGCTGAAGGAAGCCGGGCTCACCAAGCCCGATTCGAAATGATCGTTGTTGAGCAACACGAGGATTGTTTCGTCGCCTATCCAATTGGCCTGAAGGGAACCGTCGTCGGCCAAGGTGCCACCCACGACGAAGCGCTTGCCGACGTCAATTCCGCGATCCGATTCCACATTGAAACCTTCGGCGCCGAAGCCTTCCTGGCCGACGCAGCAAATCCCACCTGACGCGCGCCGGCCTCGTTCATCGCCGCCGCCAACCCGCGATCTCTACGCCACCCGAGCCAGCATCACCGCCAATCCAGTCATCAGCAACGCGAAATAGAGAAACAGGACTACGTTAAACCCCACGCGGATCTTGCTCCAGAACGGCGAACTCATCTGTCGCATCGCCCTCTGCGTCCATGACTCCTCCGGGGAATCATTGGCCACTCTCGCCCGGTCCGCCGCGTTCATGCGTAGCGCGTGCCACGAGGCCCGTGCGGCCCCTACTAGTAATAGGGAAAGCGCCAGTCCGATCACACCCGGCGTGTGGCCCTGGCGCATCGCAACCAGTTGGCTCATCCCATACGTGGCCACTGCCATCCCTGAAGCCGGAAAGGACAACTGCCGGATGCCAATCGCAACCAGCAGGTAGAACAGGCCATCAAAGATCACTACAGGCCCATTTGCCAGACCGCCAAAAACCATTGTGAACGCGCCAATCGCTACCGCCGCAATGGCCCCGTTCCGCGCCGCGCCCACGGCATCCTCCGGCGTTTCTACATCTGGCCATATCCACAGCTTGTACCAGGGCTGTGGCGACGGCGCCCCGTCGAGACCTAATGTCTGCATGAATCCTCGCTAGATTTCCAAACCGCCCGCTGCTCCATCCGCACTTCCATCACCATGGCCGCGCCGCCCCCCACCAAACCGCCACCCAGAGTTTCCACCGCGGCGTCCCAGGGCGCACCGCCTGCAACCCAACCAAATCCCAACGTTCTTCCGCCCGCAACCCCCGATGCACCCAAGCCGCCCAAATAGCCATCGGCAATCCCGACCCCCAGAGCACCAAGAACAGAAAACCGGCCATCGCCGCATAGACCCAATACCCCCGACTCGCCAGCACCGCCGATCCCACAACCGGAATCACTATCGCCACTCCCGTTACCATCGCCGCCCACAATTCCAACCGCCGCAACGCGCCCATCAACCCGGCCGCCATCAGGTACCCCGGGATCAAACTCCACCATCCAAACCATCTGCGCAGATCGGGAACAAAAAAGATCAACGCAAAATACATCGCATGCGCACCCAACTGCGACGCATACGCCGCCGCCCCCGGCTCCTGCACATCAAACCAGAATCGATACCCCGCCGTCCGCTCTGTCTCCTGAACGTGCACGGAATCATAGTAACTCCAACCACCCCCACGCCGCCGCAACCCCCAAAGCCGAAACTCACAACCCGGGAATGTGCCCTGTGATTTCCACCCAGTATGCCAAAATAGAAGTGACTCCGAATCAGGCGCCGCGCCCCGTAGAACCCTCCTCGCGCGCGCCCCATCCCAAGAAAGAATTCCCAAGCAGGATCATCGAAATGACTGACATTGTCAAAGTTGTAGGTAGAGAAATTCTGGACTCCCGTGGCAACCCCACCGTCGAAGCCGACGTCTTCCTCGCCGACGGCTCCATGGGCCGCGCCGCCGTCCCCTCCGGCGCCTCCACCGGTGTCCACGAAGCCGCTGAGCTTCGCGACGGCGACAAAGGCCGCTACCTCGGCAAAGGCACCCAGAAAGCCGCCGCCAACGTCAACAGTATCCTAGGCCCCGCCCTCCTCGGCATGGATGCCACCCGCCAGGCCGAAATCGATGGCCACATGATCGCCATCGACGGCACCCCCAACAAAGGCAACCTCGGCGCCAATGCCATCCTCGCCATCTCCATGGCCACCGCCCGCGCCGCCGCCGCCAGCCAGATGACCCCGCTCTACCGCTACCTCGGCGGCGTCAACGCCTGCATGCTCCCCGTCCCCATGATGAACATCAT
>CAMATG010000158.1 GCA_945860645.1 Candidatus Sulfopaludibacter sp. SbA3
CAACCCCAGACCCGCCACGCGCCCGCAAAACCGAATCCTACACCACGTTCCCCGACCGCCACCACAAATACGCCACACCCAACAGAAACCCAATCAGCGCCTGATATTCCTGATTCTTCACATACAGCGCCTTCGAAAACGGCGTGTCCGACCCCGCCCCCGGCACCCGCGGAATCAACAGCGGCACCGCGTCCGCATAGGCGTTGTATGACGGAAACAGCTTCCGCAAATGCTGCTCCTCCAACTCCATCACCGGCAAATAAACCAACACAAACACCGCCGCGAAAATGCCGCCCACCCACCACGATTGCGCCGCCACCGCCAGCCCCATCGCCGTCGTTAACGTTCCCAGGTACAACGGGTTGCGCGTGTGCCGGTACGGCCCGCTATCAACCAGCTTCTGGTTCTTCTCCAAGTGGCCCGCCGCCCAGGCGCGCAGCGCCAACCCGGCCAGCGAGATCGGAACGCCGCGCAACAGGCTCGCCTCCGAAGGCCGGCTCAGCCACGCAAAGGCAATCAGCAATAGAAAGCCCGACGGCACGCGAAGGCGGGCTACCGCGTCGGCGTACGGTTTGGGGAAACGGTAGTGAGGCATGGAAGAAGGGTTTCAAATACCATACGCGGCGAAAGCGCGCGCATGCAAGGGAGTATCTCGTTCATTCGTCGATAGGTCGTCGGCGCGCCAGGTGCCCGCAAGGTCGTAATTGTGCCGCCAAAGGGGCCATTCCGCGCTGGATCGGTCGGCCCGAACAGGGCAACCCCGGGCTTTCCCAACGCCGCCGCCAGGTGCAGCGGACCACTGTCCAACCCCACCACCGCGGCCGCCCGCCGCGTCGCGTCGATCAGCCCCGGCAGCCCGGAAACATGCTGATACCTAGCTGTCTGGGTACGCGCCGCCACGTTCAGCACCAACTCAAAGCCCAACTCCGCCAACAGCCCGCCCAGCTCTTCGTAGTGCTCCAAAGGCCACTGTTTAGCCCCCCAGCCGGCGAACGGACAGGCCAAAACAAAGGGTTTTTCGGGCAATTCGCCCTCCGCGCGCCCCGGCGGCACCGGCGCGTCCAAGACAACCGTCGTGGCGCCAGCCGCTCGAGCCAGTGCCAAGTTCCACTCGACGACGTGCGCTTTCTCCGGCGCCACCCGCTCGGTATAGAACACGCCCGCCGCCCGCTCCCGCAGAAATCCCGCGGCGAAACCGATGCGACGCGCTGCGCGCGAAGCGCGCAGCAGCAGTCCGGATTTGATTAGGCCTTGCACGTCAACCCCAATGTCTACAGGGGTTTGGCGGAAATACTGCCACGCCGCCCGCAGGCTCTCGCGGCTCTTCCGGTTCACCGGCAACACGCAATCGACGTCCGGGTTGCCCTCCAATAGCCACTGCCATTTCGGGTCGATCGCCCACGTCAATCGGGCCCCGGGAATCGTGCGTTTCATCGACGCGGCGGCGGGCAATGCATGCAAAACATCGCCAAAAGCGCCCAACCGGACCAGCAAGATGTGCGGGCCTTCAGGCATCTTGGCGGCTGCGAACGTGCCGCATCAGGGCCTCTCGGCGAGCCAGGTCGCCGGGCCTTTCGTCAATGATTGCAACAGCTTGCGAAAGCGCCTCGTCCCCGATCACCACCAGTTCCACGTCGCGCAGCGAAGCGGCCAACTCGGCCCGCGCCTGGGGCGAAAGCAGCGCGTCACCGGGGTCGCAGATGCAAACCGCGAGCGGCCCGTGCTGCTCGGCAAGTTCATGAAAACGCTGGGCATGGGTCGCCACCATGGGGTCGAAATAGGCCGCCACCACCGTGCGTCCCGCCACGCGCTCCGCGCCAACGATCTTGGTTCTCGTGTCGAGCATGTCTCCCTATTTTCCCTCAACTGGGGCCGGCCGGGCGATGATAAATACGGGCCGCCCAGCGGAATCGGTGATCGTCTCCTCCGGGATGAGCGGCGTATCTTGTTGATTAAAAGCGAGTTGTGGCACGTGGGTGATATACCGCCCGCCGGGGCCGGCGCCAAAGTAGAGGTCGGTTTTTCCCTTCGTCAGCAGGTGCAGCGAATCAAAAATGCCCCAATCGAGCACGCGATAGGTGCCCGGGTCGTCCTTCAACCGTTCGGCCAGCCGCGTGGTGGCGTCCGACCACTCGACTGATACCTCCCGCCGTACCAGCTGCGCGTAATAGTGGTTTACTTGCAACAAGTTCGCGACGACGACCAGGCCCACCATCCACCGCCGCAGCGGCAGGCAGCAGGCCAGCAGATGGGGGAGCGGCCACAGCAGAACCACGTGATGCGCGCCGCCGCCGGCGTTCCGGACGGAGAACATGTAGCCGTAACCCACAATCATTGCAACAAGATAGAAGCGGTAGTAGGCGTTGCGCCACAGCCACGGCGCCGCCGCCAACCCAGCCGCGAACAGCCACGGCAGTAAAGGGTATGTGAAATCAAAGGGATAGGAGCCAACGGGCGGCAGGGCATGTTCGCGCCCGGCGTTAAAGATATTCAGGTCCCCAAGCGCTCTCCACAACACTTCCACCTTCCGCCAGGCGCTGAAATCATCAAGTAACCCGTTTCCTTTGAAGGAGTTGCCGCCGGTCTTCCAGTTATAGGCCAGGAGCGGATAACAGCCCGCCAGGAAACACACGGTCCCGATGGCGATCGGCTTTATCTTCAACAGGTTCCGCGCCGTAGCGAGGAGGCCCGCGGCGAGCGCGACCAGGATCCACAGGAAGGTGATCTTATCCCAGAAGCCCAGTCCGAACAGGAAGCCGCCAAGCGCAACCCATTTCAAATGTTCAGTTTGCGCGTACCGGACGATGGCGTAGGCGCCGCCGAGGGCAAACAGATGCTGCAGCGCCACCGGGCCCCAATCGGAACGGACGGTGAACAGGTAGGTGGCGTCGGTCGCCAGCAGCACGGCCGCCCAGAGGGGCTGTTTTAACCGTTGCAGGAGGCGGGCAAAAAGGTAGATCGAGAGCGCTCCGAGTACCAGGGCAGGGAAGTGGACAGTCGCGGAAGATGGTGCAAAAACGCGCCAAATGAGTGCATAAATGCCTGTTTTTAGCGTCCCAATGTAGGGAAAACACATCGCTGGAACGTGCAAAAATATCAAACGAACGTTTACCGGCTCCACCTTTGGCTCGAAAAGGACACTGGCAAAAAGCGCCTCGTCGGCGTGGACGCCGGGCAGATCGAGGACGAAACTTCCGAGGCCCAGGAACAGCACAGCGAGCGCGATCGGGAGAAACCGTTCCTTCATGCCTGCTTCAATTGAATCAGTTCCATCGCCTCTTTGACGACGCGCGAAGCCTCCACCGCCTTCATGCAGCGATGGTCGATGGGGCATTCCCGAAGCTGGCAGGGAGCGCATTCGAACGGCTCGCGAATGATGCGCGCGAAGGGGCCGGTGGGCCCGGTTGCGATGTGATCGGTGGCGCCGAAGACGGTAACGCAGGGGATGCCGAGGGCGCTGGCGATATGCATGGCGCCGGAGTCATTCGTCAGAAACGCGGTGCAGGTGGAGGCGATGGCGATGAACTCATCGAGCTTCGTTTCCCCAGCAAAATTGTGGTTTTGTACGCCTGCGGCGTCGAGCAACTGCTTGACCTGCCGGCAGAGTTCGCGTTCGTCAGCAGAGCCGAATATGGCCACGCCGGTTGACGTTTTGCGGGCGATTTCGGCGGCGGCTTCGGCGAACCGTTCGGGGAGCCAGCGTTTGGCGGTTCCGAAGGCTGCGCCGGGGCTGACGCCGATCCAGTCGTCGTTCAGGTCCAGTTTGCGGAGGAGCTCGCGACCTTGTTTGACGAGATAGGGGATGCCGGGGAGGCGGATGGCGTCGACCTCCGGGACCCGGTCGATGAGGCCGGCGCGGCGGAGGAGTTCGAGGTAGTAGTAGCGCTGGTGTTCGGGAATTTCGCCGGATTTGGGCGGGGTGATGGGGTCGGTCAGCAGCAGACCTCGGCCATCGCGGGCGTAGCCGATGCGGGTGGGGATGCGGGCGGCCCAGACGATGGCGGCGGCGTCAAAGGAGTTGGGGAGCAGGATGGCGCAATCGAAGTTGTGCTTGCGGAGTTCTTTGGCTAAGCGCCATTTGGCGGGGATATCTTTGGAGCCGCGGGCGAGGTGATAGGGGATGATGTCGTCGACGAGGGAGCTGTCGTAGAGGCCGGAGACCCAGGGGCGGGCAAGCAGAGTGATGCGCGCATCGGGGAAGCGGCTGCGGATCTCGGCGAGGGCCGGGATGCACATGACCGCGTCGCCGACCCAGTTGGTGGCGCGGATCAGGATGCGACGGAACTCCATGGGTTATGCTTTTTCCATGACGGCGGAAGAGAAGATTTTCCTACAGGAACAAGGGTACCTGATCGTGCGCAACGTGATGGACCCCGGGTGGCTAGAGGAGTTGCGGGAGGCGACGGGGCGGCTGTTGCGGGAGGAGGGGGAGAACGCCGGCGGGGAGTTCCGGAAGGAGGCGGGCAGCGACCGGCTGGCGAACCTGGTGGACAAGGGCGAGTGCTTCGAACGGCTGGTTTCGCACCCGCTGTTGTTGGAGGCTGTGGAGGTGGTGTTGGGGCCGGACTGGAAGTTATCCAGTTTGAACTACCGGGCGGCGTTGCCGGGGGACCAGGGGTTGCAGCCGTTGCACTGCGATATGGGATTAGTGCCGGATTCCTTGGGGAACGCGGTATTTAACTCGATTTGGATGCTGGACGATTTCACGCCAGAGAACGGGCCGACGCGGTTTGTGCCGGGATCGCACAAATCGGGGATGTTGCCCACGCACGGGAGCGCGCCGCACCCGGATGAGATGGTGGCGCTCGGCAAGGCGGGCGACGTGATTTTGACGAATGCGCACATGTGGCATGGGGGTACGGCGAACCGGACGGCGGTGCCGCGGCGGTCGTTGCATGGGTTTTATGTGCGCGGGGATAAGCCGCAGCAGCAGTATCAGAAGCGGCTGTTGCGGGCGGAGACGCAGGCGGGATTGTCGCCGTTGTTGCGGCGGGTGTTGGCGTTGGATGATGAGAGGAACGATGCGATCTCTTCGGTGGATAGCGGGCGGAGCGGGTTTTTAAAGTAATGACGGAAGAACTGTTGGAAGAGGACGTGCCGCGCACGGCGGACGCGGTGGCGCGGCGGTGTGTGGTGTTGTATGCCGTCGTGGCGGCGGGCACCCGGCAGGGGCGGGCGGGGCTGGTGGACTGGCTGCGTGGGGAGGGCTTGGTTGGGGATGTGAGCCCGTTGGAGATGGCGTTTTTGGCGGGCGGGGAGCCGACGGAGCAGGAGATGATCAACGCGACGTGGCGGACGGAGGCGTTGGGCGTTTTGTTGTGGGCGTTGGGGAAGGTGGAGGCGGTTGATATTGGGAATGTGCCGGTGCTGCGGGCGGCGTTGCCGGGGTTGTATGGGGCGACGAACGAGTTTGTGGCGGGGGCGGCGTTGCGGGATGAGGTGGAGATGTTGACGTTTTATGAGGCGATTTATCAGGCGCACTGGGCGGCGCGGGATGCGCGGTTGAACGGGCGGCCGGTGCCGGAGGGGTTGCATCCGGGGGTGTTGCAGGAGCGGCATCATGCGTTCAATTGGCTGATAGGGTATTGCGGGCAGGAGTGGGATGAGGTGGCTACGGATACGTAGGGGACCCGCGATGTCCTCGGGGAGTTTTGGTTTTTTCCTGGTCCTTTATTCCTTCTGCGGGTGGTATCGCGTCTTAGGGGACAAGGCTGCTGTCGGGTTACGGGCCGAAATTTATTGGGGTTTTGCCCGCCTTGTCCCCGGGGTGTTTCGGGGTTGTCTACGATCCTCCGTTCCTTCTGCGGGTAAGTCTGCTGTTGGGTTACGAGCCGAATTTTGTTGGGGTTTTGCCCGCCTTGTCCCCGGGGTGTTTTGGCTCTCTCTTGATCCTTTTTTGCTCTACGGGGTAGAGGGGCGAACGTGAACTCAGAGGTGTGGTGAACTGGTTGCTGGGGCTGTTCGGAGGTGATTGGGATGGCTTGGATTTCACCGGACGAGTTTTTGGATCGGGAAGCGATTGCAGAGACGAAGCATGAGTATTTCGCGGGGATCGTTCATCCACGCGGTGCGCCTTGGGTAGACGGGGACGGTGCGGATACGATCCATGGGGTGTTGCTTGGGAACCTGGTGGCCGCGCTCCGCTCCGCTGGCGCGAAACGCGGGTGGTGCGTTTATGGCGGGGACTACCGCTTTCAAGACGTCTATCCAGATGTTGTGGTTGTTCTGGATGCTCCGGTGTTTATTGCCGAGGTCGTGACGTGGGGCACCGCCGGTGCGGACCTCGGGGAGAAGGCGCGGAACTACAGGGCGAGTCCGACGGTACGGCAGTGCGCGTATGTGGCGGTGGATCGCGCGCGGGTGGAGATTCATACGCGGGACGAGGGCGCGCTGCAGGGCTGACGCGGTAGGCTGGTTAGTGACGCATGAGTGACGCTAACCCTTTACTGTCCATTCCGTTTGCCATCCCGTTCGACCAGATCCGGGCGGAACACGTTGAGCCTGCCGTGGCGCAATTGATTGATGAAGCACGGGCGCGGATTGAGGCTATCTCTTCCTTCGATGGGCCGCGCACCTATGCCAACACCATGCATGCGCTGGATCATGCCACCGAGCCGCTCGATATCGCTTTTGGCATCATCCGCCATTTGGAGTCCGTTGCCACCTATCCCGAGTTCCGGGAAGCGCATAACGCCGTGATGGGGCCGGCTAGCGAATTCTACTCCTCCATCCGGTTGCATGATGGACTTTGGGCGGCCATTAAGGCCTACGCCGAGACCGACGATGCCAAAGCGTTGACCGGGGTGCGGGCGCGACATTTGCACAAGACTCTCACTGCTTTTCGGTTGTCGGGCGCGGATTTGGACGCGGCGGGGAAGAAGCGGTCGGCCGAGATTGATGTCGAGCTGACGCAGTTGACGACGAAGTTCTCCGAGAATGTTCTGGACGCGACGAATGCGTTTGAGTTGGTGATTGATTCCGAACAGCGTCTGGCGGGCTTGCCGCCGAGTGCTGTCGCGGCGGCGCGGCAGAGTGCGGAATCGAAGGGCTTGGCCGGGTGGCGGTTTACTTTGCAGGCGCCTTCGTACCTGCCGGTGATGACGTACCTGGACGACCGTTCCGTGCGGGAGACGATGTACCGCGCCTTTGCGACCAGGGCTGCGAGCGGGCAGTACGACAACCGCGACATTCTGTTGCAGATTCTGGCGCTGCGGCAGGAAAAGGCCAAATTGCTGGGCTTTGCGCAGTTTGCCGATTTGGTAACCATCGACCGGATGGCCAAGACCGGGGCGGCGGCGGAGAAGTTTCTCACCGATTTGCAAGAGAAGACCGTGCCGTTCTTTGAACGGGAGAATGCCCAGCTGAAAGAGTTCGCCGGCGGGATCGAGTTGGAACCGTGGGACGTGGGCTACTACGCCGAGAAGCAGCGGGTGGCGCTTTATGACTTTGATGAAGAACAGTTGCGCCCTTACTTTTCGCTGGCCGGGGCGATGGCGGGGATGTTTGAACTGACGGGCAAGTTGTTCGGCATTCGGGTGGCGGCGCGGGCGGGCGTGCCGGGTTGGGACAAAGACGTCCAGTATTTTGATATTTTTGACGCCGCCAGCAACGAACACCTCGCCAGTTTTTACGCCGATATGTATCCGCGGGAGAACAAGCGCGGCGGGGCGTGGATGGACGCGTTTTTGACGGGCATGCCGGGCGAGTCGGCGCACCTGGGGTTGATGTGCGGAAACCTGACGCCCCCGATTGGCGACCAGCCCGCGCTGTTGACGCATCGGGATGTGGAGACGCTATTTCACGAGTTTGGGCATTTGCTGCACCACTCGCTGACACGGGTGCCGGTGCGGGACCTGGCGGGGACGAGCGTGCCGTGGGACTTCGTGGAACTGCCGTCGCAGATCATGGAGAACTGGTGCTGGGAGCGGGAGGCGCTGGACCTGTTTGCCCGCCACTTCGAGACCGGCGAGGTGATTCCGGAAGAGCTGTTTGCGAAGATGAAGCGGGCGCGCACCTATCGGATGGCGAACGGGCAGATGCGGCAGTTGAGCTTTTCGCTGATGGATTTGGCGGTACACATGCGGTATGACCCGGCGGTGGATGGCGACGTTGTCGCCTGGTCGCGGGCGATTCTGCAGGCGTTTTCGGCGGTGCGGTTGCCGGACGATCACGCGACGATCGCCAGCTTCAGCCACCTGTTTTCGAGCCCCGTTGGCTACGCGGCGGGCTACTACTCCTACAAGTGGGCGGAAGTTTTGGACGCCGATGCGTTCAGCCGGTTCCGGGATGAAGGCGTTTTCAACCCGGAGACGGGCCGGGCGTTCCGGGAGTGCATTCTTGCCAAGGGCGACAGCGAGGATCCGGCGGAGCTGTACCGGCAGTTTATGGGCCGGGATCCGGACCCGAATGCGCTGTTGCTGCGTAGCGGTCTCACCGCTGTTGCGTAGATGTTACACTTTTTCATAGATTCTGCGGTGTAGAATTCCAGAATCTGCAACCATCCAGTAATCTGGAGCGTCTGTACACGCAGGGACCAGGCAGCCCGATGACGACAACTCCG
This sequence comes from Candidatus Sulfopaludibacter sp. SbA3, assembly GCA_945860645.1. Classification (GTDB taxonomy): domain Bacteria; phylum Acidobacteriota; class Terriglobia; order Bryobacterales; family Bryobacteraceae. Next base: position 8,561 of record CAMATG010000158.1, read on the forward strand.
CTACCACCTACTAACGACAACGCGAATCCAACCCCACAGCCGTACGTGGACCACTCCGATTTGCACCTAGAGCGGCTGCTTGCGGAAGAACCTCCGTGGCACAAGCAGTTCGCTAAGAACGTCAAAGAATTCTTCCGGCCGCCGGAATTGCCCCCGCTTGAAGTGACGTCGAAGCCGGTTGCGGTGAAAGACATTTGGGGCCAGTCGGGCGGGAATGAGAAAACCGCAGGGCTGGGTTCGGTGCTGGTGCATGGCGGCGTTGTGGCGCTCCTGTTCCTGATCGGCACGAACGAGACCGTGCAAAAAGTGGCGAAAGAAGTTGTCCACCTGACGGCTCCGGTGGATTTGGCGCCTTACCAGCCGAAGGCGGCTCCGCAGAAGCAATCGATGGGCGGTGGCGGCGGCGGCGGGAATTTGTCGCCGTTGGACGCGAGCAAGGGCAAGTTGCCGAAGATCGCGAAACAATTTACACCGCCGAGCGCGGTGGTGTTGAACGAAAATCCGAAGTTGATCATGGAGCCTTCGATTGAAGTGCAGCCGAACGCGGTTTTGCCGACGGTGAACATTAACGCGCTGGGGGATCCGATGGGGATCGGCAAGATTCCTTCGAACGGGCCGGGATCGGGCGCGGGTATTGGGTCTGGTAAAGGCGGCGGCGTGGGCTCGGGAACGGGTCGCGGCGTTGGACCGGGATCGGGCGGCGGCATTGGCGGCGGTGCCTATCGCATCGGCGGCGGTGTTTCGGCTCCGGCGGTGTTGGCGAAAGTGGAGCCGGAGTACTCGGAAGAGGCGCGGAAGGCGAAATTCCAGGGTACGGTGATTCTTTATATCGAAGTGGACGAGAATGGCAAGCCGAAGAACCTGCGCGTGGTCCGCGCGCTGGGGTTGGGCTTGGATGAAAAAGCGATTGAAGCCGTGTCGAAATGGAAGTTCCGGCCGGGGTTCAAAGATGGCAAACCGGTTACGGTTGCGGCCACAGTAGAAGTTAATTTCAGGCTCTTGTAGTAGTCCCTCCCGCAAAAGACATGTAGCCCCGCGTTTAACCACGCGGGGCTTCGTGTTTTTGTCTCCGTTTTCCGCTCCGGGGATAGTAGAATATGGGAGTATCCATCACACTCCCGCCTGACCGGGCGGGGCCCCAAAACTCCGCAAACAATGCTCAAACTCAAGGTTACAAACCAAGCAGATCTGGATCCGCAGGAAACTGGCGAATGGCTGGAAGCGCTGGACCAGATTATTGATCAAGCCGGACCCGACCGGGCCAAGTTCCTTCTGGAACGGTTAGTGAGAAAGGCGGCGGTGGGTGGGGTTGAGACTCCATTCACGGCGATCGGTCCGTATGTAAATACGATCCCGCCGGAAGAGGAAATTCCTTATCCGGGCGACCTGGCGGTCGAGACGCGATTGAAGGCGCTGGTGCGCTGGAACGCGATTGCGATGGTGGTGCGGGCGAACAAGTACGACGCGGGGATTGGCGGGCATATCGCCACCTTCTCGTCGCAGGCTTCGCTGGTGGAAGTGGGGCAGAACCATTTCTTCCGCGCCTCGATCGATGGCGAGGCGGGCGACCTGGTGTATTTCCAGGGGCATGCGTCGCCGGGGCAGTATTCGCGCGCCTTCCTGGAAGGCCGTTTGACCGAGAAACATCTTGAGAATTTCCGTCACGAGTTGCGTGAGCATCCGGGTTTGAGCTCCTATCCGCACCCGTGGCTGATGCCGGATTTCTGGCAGTTCCCGACGGTGTCGATGGGGTTGGGTCCGATCAACTCGATCTATCAGGCGCGCTTCATGCGGTACCTGGAGAACCGGTCGTTGATCGCCAAGACCGACCGTAAAGTTTGGGCGTACTTGGGCGATGGTGAGATGGACGAGCCGGAATCGTACGGCGCCATTCGCATTGCCACCAGCGAGAAGCTGGACAATCTGGTGTGGGTGATCAACTGCAACCTGCAGCGGTTGGACGGCCCGGTGCGCGG
>CAMATG010000159.1 GCA_945860645.1 Candidatus Sulfopaludibacter sp. SbA3
ATACGCCGTCAACTGCCACAGCTTCTCTTCCGACCCCGGCGTCGGCGGCATCCCGCCCGACGGCACGCCCTCTTTAATCCGCTTATAAGTCGCTTCTTCCGATAGCGTGTGCCACATCACCCGCCCATTGGCCAGGTTCGGCCCGCGCCCGCCCATGCCGCCCTGCCCGTGGCACACCGCGCAGCCCTCGTTAAAGGACTTTTCCCCCGCAGCAATCGCGGCAATATTCCCAATCGCGGGATTCTTCTTCGTCCCGTCGCCCTCCTGGAAGTGTTGCGCCAGCATCACCGCCGAACCCACCATCAACCAAAGCGTAAGCGTTCTCATATGGCTCCGAGCGATAAGAATATCGCAACCCGGGCCCCTACGCGCAACTCAACCCAGCATCGTCACCAACTCTGGATTATTCATCCCTCGAAAACACAACAAAAGCTCCTGCACCTTCGTCCGATTCGCCCGTCTCTACCAATCGCAAATCGCTCAGATTCTGATACCCCATCGACCATTCTCCAAACTGCCGTGGTCCAACTTCCCGCCACAGAATCCGCTCACCCTCGTGCCTGGAATCCAGCCCGATCTTCGCAGTCAGCGCATCCATCTCCCTCGCTTCGCCCTCCAGCACCTGCAAAGGCATCCGCTCATGTGCAAAATACGCAACGCCCCGCATTCGCCACCCGCCACGCACTCTGGAGAACAATCCGCCCTACGCCGAAAGCCCCCGAAAGCACAGCAACATGGCCAACGCCTTCCCCGGATCCGCCCCAAAATAGTTCGAATCAAACGGTACGCTCATCAGGTCCGACACCCCCAGCGCCGGGTCATTCACCCGCCAATCCCGCAGATTCTTGAACCCCATCGTCCAATTCGCAAACAACCGTGGCCCAAAATCCGTCCGCAGCAGAACGACGTGACGGTGCCGTGGATCCCGCTCAATCCGTCCGTAAATCATCTCCAACTCCCGCAACCCGCCCTCTAGCAACTGCAGAAAATGCCCATCCCGGTACAGCAGCATCCCCGTCAGCCCCAGCCGCGCGTTCTCCGCCCGCGCCTGGTTCAACAACCACAGCAACTCCCCGTCCAGCATTGGCCGCACTGCCGTACTCCGATAAACGATACTGTGAACCAGCTCCGGCTCCATGCCAATGCGTATCGGCAGGCCAAATCAAAACATGAACTAATCTGGAATCAACGATCTCACGCCGTCCTCCAGCCGCCCCTCCCGGAACGTCCCAAACACCTCCCGCACCGTGTACAATCCTAACTCCCGGTAACTCTCCGTCTGCGCCTCCGTAAACCACTGGTCCCCGGTCGACTCATGCGGAAAACTCCCATGCGCCCGCCCGTAACTCGCCACATCCGGCGGCTCCCCGCCCGCCAACATCGGCTTCAAATACAACAACACCCCGTCCGCACCGTCCCCATATGGAATCCGCGCCACCGCATACCGCTGCCGCTTCTCCCGCAGCGCCGCCATACTCGCCGAGACGAACTCAATCGAAATCCCAAAATCAATCCGCACCTTCCGCAACGCATTCCCCAAATCCTCATACCCGAAGTCCTCGTCACACCCCCCATCCACCACCACCACCGTCCGGCACCGCCGCCGAATCATTTCATAAAGCGCCAAATTCTCAAAATGCCCCCCATCACTCAAATACACATACGCCGACGTGTCGCTCGTCAACGCCAACGCCTCTTTCACAACAGACTCCACCGCCGACCGCGGCCCCGACTCTCGCCACGCCCCCTTCCCCGGATTCCCCAGCCACGCCCCCAGCCGCGCGTTAAACAGCATCATCACAAAACTCACCAGCGGCGAAGTGTGATACCCCATGTTCGGACTCGCCGCCGCCCCCGATATCGTCATCGCCGTCCCCAACGACATCCCTCGCCGCCCGCCATACTCCGCCGCGTCCCGATACCCCAGCCGGTCATGTCCGCACGCCCACGGCGTCACCGTGAAGCTCTCCGCCTTCCGCTCCTGCCAAGCCAACTTCTCCGTCGCCGCCACATTCAGAGCCAGGTTAATCACCGGCATCGGCCTCTGCCCCCGCAGCTCGGCCATGTGCAAATTGTCTTTCTCGTCCAACCCCGTAAACGGGTCCGGCCGCCGCGCCGCGTTCGATGCCGCCAGATACGCCCGGATCAACCGGTTCCGGTACATCCCATGCAACGAAAACGTGTTGATATTGATGAACAACCCCGCCATCCAGCTCACCGCCACCATCCCCGCCAGCAGCGCCAGCGCCAGCCACACCGGCGTCTCCGCCGCCACCATCACCCAGTGCTCCGTATCCCGCCGCACCAGCCCGGACCCGATCAACACATGATCCATCCCCAACGCCAGTCCGGTAAACAGCGCCACCACGAACACCGGCAACGCCAACCGCGTCACCCACTCCTTCACCACGCCCCCGCGCCCCAGCGCCGCCGTAATCCACCCAAACACCCGGCCCCCGGCCGCCGCCGCTCCCTGTACCCACCCCGCCCACTTCATCACCTCGTGCGGCAACAGCAAACTCACCGTGCTCAACCCCAGCCACCCCACCGCCGCCAGCATCACAAAAGCCGCCGCCCGCGCCAGCCACTCCCGGTCTTCATCGTGCAAATACCGGCTCGTAAAGCCCACGAAAAGCGTCACCCCCAACATCGCTCCGCCCAATAAAACCGGCACGCTGACGGCCGCGAACAGCGCTGTGTGCCGCCACGTAATCACCGCCAGAACATTCGAAAACACCCACGTCGCCACCGCCGTCGACAACCCCAAAATCAACACCCCAAACGAAAACGGCCCCATGAGCAACCGGCCCATCCGCTCCCGCGCGCACAACACCAGAAACAGCACCCACGCCATGCCAGCCATGCCGGTCAACGCCGCGCACAACCGCCAGAAAACTTCCCCGCCCTTCCCCGGCGCATGCTCCCACCAGAAGTGCAGTGAATACAAAACACCCGATAAAACCAGCGGCATCAAACACCACCGAACATACTCCCGCGCCCCGCCCCGCCGTCCGCCCACCGATGGCAACAACCGGAACAAGTTAAACACACTCAAGGTAAAGCTAAAACACCCAACGGCAAACACGCCACGCAGCACCTCCGGCCAAAAAGCCACCGGGTCCCCGGTCACCCACGGCGGGTCGAAGGCATGCAGGGAAACCAACACGCGCGGCAGCAGAATCGCCGCCACCAGCAGCGGCACCATCACCAGCCAGTTCAACAACAGGTTCCGCAAAACAATCGCCGTCAACGTCCAGGTGTCAACAGAAAAAGCCCCCAGCTTCGGCGTCAGGTAGCTGTTGTACTCCCGCAAATGGGCCACCTCCGACGCCCCCGCCCCCGGCCGCAGCCGTTCCTCGACGGCCTCAATCCCCCCGGCCCGCTTCACCCACGCCGACAGCCACCCGCCGATATACCCCCCTCCGGAAACCGTCGACAAGTAATCGAACTGCCGCAGCAATCCCCGTTCGGCCAACCCCTGCAAAACGCCCAGTGCAAACGTAGCCGACCGGATCCCGCCGCCCGAAATACAAAGCGCCCGCCTTCCCTCTCCGACCGCCTCAAACTCCCGTTCCAACGCCGTCCGAACATCTAAGGATCTATTTCCCATGCCCCAAAACTATACACCCCTAAATTAGGGACAGCCACCTCAATTACCGAATTATCCCTACCCCCATTCCCCGTAAAACACCGGCACTCACACCTCAGCCCCGCCCGGCCGAACGCCGCCCCCCCCACAACCCCCAACAAACCATCGATAAAACCGGCTACAACTTCCAACGCAGCACGAGCACGTACCGATCGGCGCCCCGCGAAGGATCGTCAACCTGGACCTTAGCCGTGAAGCCGTTGGCCTCACTCGGGGCCGCCAGCGTCTTAACCGTCCCACGGCCCTTATTCTTCCGAACTTCAAACTCGCTCACCGCGCGCGCCGGAATCGCCCCGTTGCACCCCATGCTGGCGTCTTTCTCCGCTTGCCCAGCCAGGATCTCGTAGCTCGCGTTCTCCCCGCTCAGCGAAATCACAGCCGTGCCGTCGATAACAGCCTCCAACTGGCAGGTACCCTCCACAGGACCAACAACCGGCCCCGGAGCAGCAGCACCAGCCACCACCGGCCCGCCAACCACCGCAACAGGAGCGTTCGCCGCCGCACCCGCCTCGCCAACGCCCAAGTAAGGATTGTAAATGTAGTTCAAATCCACCGGCATCGCCGCCGGAAAACTAACATTCTTTGTAACTGCATACGCCGGATCCAGCGCCCACTGCCCCGTGTTCAGCACCTTCCCCCGCCGCGTCCGTTCATCGTGCCAGCCCCAGAACGGCTTGGCCTTATTCGCGCCATGCTTGCGGCCCAGGAACGAGCCCATGTAACGCTGCCCCGCGCCCGGCCGGTTCCCAAACGGCTGATAAACATACGGCGCGTCAAACGCCTTCGCCGCGTCCTGCTTAGCGCGCGCCCACCACGTCTCTTCAATCGGAATCAGGTCGTACCCCACATTGCGATCATTCCCATGCGCCGCCCGTTCCGCCACGCCTTTATAAATGAACGTGATGCCGCTGCCCTCTTTGAAATCGACCCGCGATGCCACAAACGTCGATATCCGCGCCCCAACACCCAGTGCCCCGTGCCCTCCGGCTTCCAGAAACACCATCGGGTGATGCCCATCGTGAAAATCAATCTTGGCGTCGATATCGTGGGCCCCTTTCCGAATCCGCGTGTCATTCGCGTAAGTGTAGACATTGTTGTGGGCCAGCGTCTCCATCAACTCCAGCGTGCCGAACTCGCCTTCCCCTTTGCGCACGGTCAGGATAATGCCCTCGTTGTCGTTTTCGTGGCACGTCCCGGCAATACAGTTATCGGAGTAATCGCGCGGATGAAAGAAGTTGTAGTGCAGGAACCAGTGCGTACCGGTTTCAACTGCCGCATAATACGCGTAGGCCTGCGACGTCCCCGTCTCCGCGTTGTCCCAGTTGTTATCGCCGTTCCAGTCCCCATCGAAATCGAAGCGCGTCGGGATGTCGGCCTTGGGCTGCCACCACGTTTCCTGCGCAATAAACGGCGCCCAATGCTCGGCCAGTTTCCGGTACCGGTTCGTGTCGACAGCCGCCGGGAACGTGTTCTTCTCCGCCGCCTTCCGCGTCGGAGCGTCGGCCGCAACCGTGATTTGCGCCGACCCCTTTACCCCTTTCGCCTCCGCCTCAATCGTATAGGTGCCTGCCTGCAGCGGAGCCGTATACATCACCGCGTCTTTCTGCAGGAACTGGCCCGACACCGACTGAAAGATGGCTGCAAATCCGGCAGCCCCATTGTTGATAAACCCGCCGTCGTCAGCCCCCTGGTAACGAAATGGCTTCGAAAGCCAACCCTGCCCTTCAGCAACCTTGGCGTTGGCGGTTTCCCGCAACCGCCCGGTCGTCTTCGATCCGTCCGCCCCGGTCGCCTCGCCCCATACCTGAATCTGGACCGATACCGTTTCGCCCGGCCGAACACGGGGCTCCGGGTCGAAGCGGAACTTCAGCTCCTTGACGGCGGTCGTTTGCGCGAAAGCGGCGAGGGAAGCGAGGATATAGAGCGCGATTCTCACACAGATTATTATGAACGGACCGCGCCCCGTCCGTCATTTCTCCCCAAAGGCAGCCGAATCGTTCACTCCCCTTCGTAAATGCAGCCTGACGTGCAGGTCTCCCGCACAACCACACGGCTCAACTGCGGCAGCGCCGGACGCACCCGATCCCAAATCCACCGGGCCAAATTCTCGCTCGTCGGATTCTCCAGCCCCGCAATGTCGTTCAAATAATTGTGGTCCAACAACTCTTCCACCGGCTGAAACGCGGCCTTGATATCCCCAAAATCCATCACCCAGCCCAACTCGGGCAACAGCGGCCCCGAAACGTGGATCGCGATCCGAAAACTGTGCCCATGCAACCGGGCGCATTTGTGCCCCGCCGGCACGTTCGGCAATCGGTGCGCCGCTTCAATCGTGAATTCCTTATAAACCTGCATGCTCTCTCGACCCACGCTACCATAAACGGCAAAACCGACAGAGAACAGTACTATTAGTATGGTACGTTGGTTCGTCTGTACTAGAGCTACTACCTGAGAGGCACTCTTTCCACTTGCGAACTCAATTGTTCTCCGCCGCGCTTTTAGCTTTTTGCCTGGCGTCCCCCCTGGCCGCCGCCCCCATTGCCCTGGAACTCTCGCTCGTCATCGATGTATCCGGTAGCATCGACATCTCGGAATACAATCTCCAGCGCGCCGCCTACTCCGCCGCTTTCAACCTCCCCTCCATCCAGTCCACCATCGCCGGCTTGACCGGCGGCATCGCCGTTAACGTCATCCAGTTCGATTCATCCGCCTTTACAGCCCTGCCCTGGACCCTCCTCACCGATAACGCCTCCGTCTCGGCCTTCGCCAGCTCCCTGGCGTCAATGGCCCGCCAGGGCACCAACGGCGGCACCAACATTCTCGCCGGCATGAACGCCTCGCTCGCCTCCTTCGCCGGCAATTCCTACGATGGCACCCGCATGGTCATGGATGTCTCCGGCGACGGCGAACAAAATCAGCAGGGTTGCCAGTCTTCAGACACCGTCTGCGCCGCCCTCCAGGCCGTGCGCGACAACGCCGCCAGGGCCGGCATCACCGTCAATGGCTTGCCGATTTTGGCCTCCGCGCCCGACCTTGCCGTCTACTACCAAAACAACGTCATCACCTCCGGCGGCTTCCTGAAAGTCTCCGCCGATTTCGCCTCCTTCGAGGCCGCCATCGGCTCCAAACTCTACCAGGAAATTTCAAACGCCCCCATTGCCCCCAACGCCATTCCAGAACCCGGCTCCGCCGCTCTCCTCGGCCTCGGCATCGCCGTCCTGGCCGCCCTCCGCAAACGCCGCTAAAGTATCTCGCTCGAAGCCTCAAGTGCGGGCCGATTTCCGCCGATATGGAACCTAAGGAAGGTTCCGTCTCGCGCCCGTGAAGCTACCCGCTCGCATCTCAAAATACCAGTTGGACAGATACCTCGGCGGCGGCATGTCGGAGGTCTATCAGGCCCGTGACACGGTCCTCGGCCGCACCGTCGCCGTGAAACTGCTCACCGCCCAGGCGGCTACCAACGACGACACCCGCGCCCGGTTCCTGCTGGAGGCACGCGTCTCCTCCGGAATCGCCCACGAAAACATCATCACCACCCACGACTATGGCGAGGAAGACGGCATCCCGTTCATGGTTCTGGAGTTCCTGACCGGTCAAACGCTCAAGGACGCCCTGCAATCCGGTGAAGAGATCCCCCTCCGCAAACGGGTCTCCATTGGCCTCCAACTGGCCAAGGCGCTGGCCCACGTTCACACCTTGGGGCTGGTCCACCGCGACGTCAAGCCAGACAACGTCCACCTGGACGCCCAGGGCCGGGTGAAGCTCATGGACTTTGGCATCGTCAAAACCGGCGACGTCACTCTCACCCAGGCCGGCTACGCGCTCGGCACCCCGCACTACGTCGCCCCGGAACTGATCATGGGCCAGCCCGTCACGCCACTGGTCGATGTCTACTCCTTCGGCGTACTGCTCTTTGAATTGCTCACCGGCAAGCGCGCCATACAAGCTGACACCGTCGAACGCATCTTCTATCAAATCCTGCACGAAGAGATCTCCTCGGCCCCGCTCGAAGCCGCTGGCGTCCCCAAGCCGCTCCAGGAGACAATCCGCGCCGCCATGGCGCGCGATCCCCAACTCCGAACCCAATCGATGGCCGCCATCGTCGGGCAACTCGAAGACTGGCTCGGCGAAAACCCCACCGCCACCCGCCCGGTGGAGTCCGTCGCGATGCCATCCGCCAAACGTCGCGTCCGGATCTCCAATCTGTGGCTCACCGCCGCCGGCGCACTGGCCATGGTCATCGCCGCAGGCATCGGCTACTTCTTTCTGACTTCCCAAAAAGCCAACGCCCGGATTGACGATCCCCTCGGCGAAATGGTCCTCATCCCAGCCGGGCCCTTCGCCTACGGCGCCGCCAATGAGCCCGTCGATCTGCCGGCCTTCTATATCGATGTCACAGAGGTCTCCAACGAAGACTACGAAGAGTTCTCCAAGGCCACCGGCCGGCCCCTCCCGCCGGACTACGTGCGCGGCAAGCCCGGCTTCCCCGTCGTGAACGTCTCCATGGACGATGCGCTCGCCTTTGCCAAATGGGCAGGCAAACGCCTACCCACTGCAAAAGAGTGGGAAAAAGCCGCCCGCGGGCTCGACGGCCGCAGTTATCCCTGGGGCAGTCAGCCCACCGCCTCCCTTGCCAATGTCGCCGACAACCCCGATGACACCTGGCAGCATCTGGTCTCCGTCGACGCCTTCCGGATGGGCCGCAGCCCGTTCAAGATCCTGCAGATGATCGGCAATGTGCGCGAATTCACCGGAGAACAGTCCGCCCCCACCGTCACCGGCTTGCGGACCTACACCGAAAAACTCACACCACCCCCCACCGCCGACGAGCGCTGGTATGTGGTCAAAGGCGGCTCGTTCCGCTACAAACTCGGCGAAACCTCTCTCCCGATGAGCGAGGTCGTCCCGGGCCGTCACCGCGCCGACGATCTCGGCTTCCGCTGCGTCAAGGACCCCTGAAAGGGTCCTTAATTCCGCCAGCGAAGATCAAACCGGTCCCGCCCGGCCCCGACCATGGTTACATTGGTCACCCGGTCCCGCGAATCCAGGTCGATGACCATCTCCCCGCCGATCCCGTTGCCGTTCATGTCGGCATAGATCCGGCCCCGGTCCAGCCGCAATACCCGGCCATTCAGAACCAGCGAAAACGACCGGTCGGTATCAAATCGAACCTCGACATCCCCGCGCCGGTTAATCGTAACCCGGCAGTCGTAGAGCCGCTCAATGTTCCCGCGGTTCGGACGGAACTCGCCATCGCCCCGGCCGCGGAAGTTCACTTCCCTGCTCCAGCCGCTGTTGCCGTTGTTAAACCCGCCCTGATTCCCTCCCGGCCGGTCATAACGGTCCGGACTCGTGTTCGGCCGGTCATAACGGTCCGGACTCGTGTTCGGCCGGCCGTACCCGCCGGGACGGTCAAAGCTGCCGCCACCGCCGCCGCCAACGCCGCTCCCGCCGCGCCAAAAGATGTCAAACGTGTAGCCCTCACGGCCACCCTTCGGGTCGTCGATCCGAATCACCGCCGCTCCGCGCCCCGGCTCACGAACCAGGTCCTGCCGGCCCCGGCCGTCGATCCCCCTGAACCGGAAGTCATACGGATTGTTCGGCATCACCTGGTTGCAGACGAAACGGACAATGCGCGCCGGGGAGCCGGCCAGGGTCCGGATTTGCGCCCGGTTACCCTGGATCTCCACCTCGGCGATGTCGTCGATCTCCACCTCGATCGTGCACTTGCCGTCGCCCCCGCCGCCACGAATATCGGCCATCCGGCTATCGGTAATCCGCTGGGCCGATACCACGGCAGCCAGCCCTAGAAAAGACACAAGCAAAGGGCGCATCACGTTCTCCTTCTAGAGTCTAACGCGGAAAACCGCGGCGGATTCCCTACGCCAGGGCCTAATTTGCCTGGTACAGGAACCGGTCGCGCGTGGCGTCTTCCCACTCGTCAATTGTCATCTGTCCCAGGTCGCGGCCTTCGATCAGCGCGTCCTGCGCCAACCGCATATACGGCGCCAACGCCATCGCGCAACCCGTCTGCCCGGGTTCGATCGCCACGCTCGAAATCCCCACAAAGATCTGCCGGTAACGCACCCCCTGATTCTCACCCACTGCCAGCACCGAGTGCGCCTGCCGGTCCAGGATCGTCGCCCGGTCGGCGTCCCAATCACTGTCCGGCGGGCAGTGCCCGGTGTTTTCCATCATCAGGCACGCCTGCCGGCTCCGGTCCTCCGGAATCCCCAGCGCCAGGGCGGCATATAGAATCCCGGGTTCCCGGGAGGTTTTCGACTTCAGCGCCGCCGGCACGTGCGAACCCGGCATGAACGGGAATCGCGGCGCCGCCACCGAGCCGATCAGCCGCTCAAACGGCGTCGTCAGTCCACCCAGATCGTACACCTCGGCGTGCTGCGATCCCCGCCGGGCGCTGCCGATCCGCAGTTGCCCTTCTGCCGGCTGGCAGACGTCGTACCCCCAGATGAGGCCACGCGGACCGCAAAACGACGACACGGTAATCACGTTCAACTGCCCCAGATTGGCGCCTTCCACTTCAGCCAGATCGAAGGCGTTGATCTCGTCGAGCAGCGTCGAGCCCGGGCACTCCAGCCCGTTATCCACCGCCGCGGCCTTCACCGTGATCCCCAACATATAATTCGGCGAGGTGGAGGCGAAATAGCCTTCACAGTACTCCCGGTAGTTACTCGCCGGCGGGGTGTAAACCAGAGGCTGGTTGCTAACTTCAATGAACTTCATGGTCATTTGTCCTTTAAATTTGGAGTTACTACTGCTTGGGGAAATAGTCTTCGCAGGTGCCTTCGCGGTACACGTCGGCGGTCGCGCAGTGGATGGACCCGCCGAACGGATAGGCGTTCCGGAAAGGAATC
>CAMATG010000160.1 GCA_945860645.1 Candidatus Sulfopaludibacter sp. SbA3
GTGGGGGTTGGTGCATCCGCTGGTGATGTTGACCAGCTGGACGTTCGTGTTTCAGTACTGCATGAAGTCCGAGATGCCGCCAGGCGCGCTGACGAGCAACTACACAATCTTTTTGCTGTGCGGGTATCTGCCGTGGATGCTGTTTCAGGAGACGGTGACGCGGTCGGCCAATTCGTTGCTGGAACATTCCAATCTGATTACGAAGACGCTGTTTCCGTCGGAAATGCTACCCATCAGCGTGTTCTTTTCCTCGCTGGCGAATCACCTGTTGGCACTGGCGTTATCGCTGGTGGCGGTGGCGTATTTTGAGGGTGGAATCAGCCCTTATGCGCTACTTTTACCGCTCTATATGGCGCTTATTGGGCTGTTGGGAGTGGGAATCGGGTGGGTTTTTGCGAGCTTGCAGGTGTACGTCCGGGATACGGCACAGGCGGTTTTGGTGCTGTTGACGTTCTGGTTCTGGATGACGCCGATCTTCATTACGGAAGATAAGATTCCGGAGGGGATGCGCTTTCTGATTCGCGGGAACCCGATGTCGCTGTTTGTAAGGGCCTACCGGGAGCGCCTGCTTTCGACAGACGCTCCGCAGTGGGACGAGTTGGCGATTGTGATGGTGTGGAGTGTATCGGCCTTCTTTTTGGGAGGGCTCTTTTTCCGCCATCTCAAGCGCGGCTTTGCCGACGTGCTTTAGCGTAGCGTTTCGGTGATCGTGACCGGTTCGGAGACGCGGAAGCTGAGCAGGGTTTCGTTGGCGATGACGGCGGGGCCGCCACGGGTTGCCAGGACGACGCCCGTGCCCGCACCGGCTCCGGCGCCTGCACCGATGCCTGCGCCTCTACCCCCACCGGCGATGGCACCGATGGCGGCGCCGATTCCGGAGGCGATGGCGACCTTGCCGACGTCGCGTTTCGTTTCATCCTTGCCGGCGCGGGAGATGCCGGAAGTTTGCAGGTTGATGCGTTGGCCGTCGGCGGTCGTGAGGCGGGTCAGGGCGACGGTCATATTGGCGACGCCTTTGACGCGGCCGGCGCGTTTGACGTCGGTGACGCGACCTTCGACCTGAGCGCCGCGCTCGGCGATGACGAGGCCGTTGATGACGAGGGGCTGGGAGAGGGTGCCGGACCAGGAGTCGCCAATTTCATTCTTCTCCGAGGACAGCGTTTCGCCGATCCGAACGGGGAGGACGGTGCCTTCGGTGAGGGTGACCTTCATTGGCTGCGGGGGCGGCGCCGGGGCTGGCTTAGCGGCGGCTACCGGCGTTTGCTGGGCTTGCGGGGGCAACTGCGCCGGAGGTTGGGCATTCTGTACAACGGGCTGCTGTGGGACGGGGGAGGCGGGCTGGGACACCTTCTGGGGCGCACTGCGGGCGGGCGCTGGTTTCCAGGAGGATTCCCTAACGGGTTCGACGGGAATGGGTGCGGGGGCCTGCTGCTGCTCCACCACCACGGGTGGTTCTTTTCGAGCGCAGGATGAGGCACCAAAGGCAGTAATGACCGTCAGAGTGAGGAGGAGGTGTGTGTTTTTCATAATTTTCCGCCCTTGTGGACATAGTGAGTGTTGCACGTGAGCTACCAAACCCGAGCCTCGCTACAATGGAGGGATGAATTCTATCCGGCCAGAGGACCGGTTGCGCTTTCCGAAGTCGTATACCGTTGGCAACACGGTGATTGCGCCGGCGACGGTATTGGCGCCGATGGCAGGCGTCACCGATACGGTGTTTCGGCGATTGATCCACGATCAGGGCGGCTGCGGCCTATTGATGACCGAGTTTACGAGTTCCCACGGCGTTGTTGGCTCCGATGGCGGCCGAAAACGGAAATCTTTCAACTATTTGGCGTTTGAGCCGGAGGAACGGCCGATTTCGGCGCAGCTGTTCGGGAGCGATCCGAAGGTGATGGGCGAGGCGGCAAAGATCTGTCAGGATCTGGGGTTTGATTTTATCGACATCAATTTCGGGTGTCCGGTGAAGAAAGTGACCAAGTGCAACGGCGGGTCGGGGTGTCTGCGGGATTTGCCGTTGGTTCGTTCGATTCTCGAACAGTGTAGGAATTCCATACAGATTCCGTTGACCATGAAATTTCGCGCGGGTTGGAACGACAAAGAACTGGTGCACGTGGAGATGGCGCGGATGGCCGAGGACATCGGCGTGGCGGCGATTGCGCTGCATCCGCGGACGCGCGAGCAAGGGTACAGCGGCCGAGCGAACTGGACCTATATCGCCGCGATCAAGCAGGCGGTGAAGATACCGGTGATCGGCAACGGCGACATCGTGACGCCAGAAGACGCGGTACGGATGCACCGGGAAACGGGTTGCGACGCGGTGATGATTGGCCGGGCGGCATCGTCGAACCCGTGGATCTTCCGGCAGATGGCCGAGTACCTGGAGACGGGCTCCTATTGGCTGCCCAGCGAGCGGGACCGGTATGAGATCATGGCCACTTACTATCGAATGATGGAAGAGGAAGAGTTGCCGGAGACGGTGGGGAAGATGAAGCAGTTTGCGAGCTATTTCACGCACGGAGTGCGGAACGGGGCGAAACTGCGGACGGCGATTTATCACACGCACACGGCGGCGGAGATCCGCACGCTGGTGGACGCGTTCTTCCTGGGAGAACTGGCCGCGGCATGAAGAAGATAGAGTTGATCACCGACGGGTCCTGTCTTGGGAACCCGGGAAAAGGCGGTTGGGCGTGCGTGTTGCGTTTCGGCCAGCACACGAAAGAGCTGTACGGAAGCGAGCCGCAAACAACGAATAATCGCATGGAGCTGACGGCAGCCATTCGGGGCCTTCGGGCGTTGAACGAAAAATGCGATGTGACGGTGACGACCGATTCGGAGTATGTGAAGAACGGCATTACCCAGTGGATCCACGGATGGAAAAAACGTGGATGGCTGAAGGCCGACAAGACCCCAGTCATCAACCAGGACCTCTGGATTGAGCTGGATGCCGAGGTGAACCGCCATCAGACCCGATGGGAGTGGACCAAGGGGCATGCGGACCACGAAGACAACAATCGCTGTGACGAGCTGGCGACGCGAGCCGCGCGTGAGCAGTCCAAGAGCGAATAAGATGATTCCCAGGAGAATACAAGCATGAGTTATGGATTGAAGATCCGCGAAGAAGCGGCGTTGGATTGCGTCTCTCTCGGCGCGTTGGTGCACCGGTTGGATCCGGGCATTCTGCCGTTCCGCAAGGCGCACTCGTTTGAGTTGCATGTGAGCGGTGGCGAGTTCAACGTGGCCGCGAACCTGGCCGATTGCTTCCGTTTGAACACGGGCGTGGCGACGGCGATGGTGAACTATCCCGTAGGCGACCTGATTGCCGAGCGCGTGCGGGCGATGAACGTGAAGCCGTTCTACAAGCAGTTCGTGCATAACGGCGTGACGGGGCCGAACATGGCTGCCGTGTACTCCGACCGCGGGCAGGGCGTTCGCGGGCCGGTGGTGTTCTATAACCGGTCGAATGAAGCCGCGGCACTGTTGAAGCCGGGCGACTTCAATTGGGATGAGATATTCAAGGGCGGCGTGCGCTGGTTCCACTCCGGCGGTATTTTCGCGGCGCTGTCGGCCACCACTTCCGAAGTGATTCTGGAAGGCATGCAGGAAGCCAAGAAGCAGGGTGCGGTGATCTCGTTCGACTTGAACTACCGCGCGAAGCTGTGGAACATTTTTGGCGGCGGCGATAAGGCCGTTAGCGTGTTGAACAAGATTGTCAGCTACTGCGATGTGCTGGTTGGCAATGAAGAAGATCTGCAGAAGGGCCTGGGCCTGGAAGGCCAGGACGTGGAGAGCGCGTCGAAGCTGGACCCGACGGCGTTTTTCGGCATGATGGACACGGTGCTGAACAAGCATCCGCACTTGAAGGTTGTGGCGACGACGTTGCGCGAAGTGCATTCGACGAACCGTCACAGCTGGAGCGCGGTGGCGTGGATCAACGGGAAGACCTACCAGGCGCCGCAGTGCGAGCTGGACGTGTTGGACCGCGTGGGCGGCGGCGATGGGTTCGCCAGCGGCCTGTTCTACGGCATTCTTTCGGGCGCTGAACCGTTGCAGGCGGTGAAGCTCGGGTGGGCGCACGGAGCGTTGTTGACCACCTATCCGGGCGACACGACGATGGCGACGTTGGAACAGGTTGTTGACTTTACGAAGGGCGGAACGGCGCGCATTCAGCGCTAATTACGACGATGCGAGATCCCAAGGCAGAGAACGTTGGCCGGCTGCGTAGCCGCGCCTGGTTTGACAACCCGCACAACCCGGGGATGACCGCCGTGTATCTGGAACGTATCCAGAACTACGGCTTGACGACCGAGGAGTTGACGTGTGGCAAGCCGATTATCGGCATTGCGCAGACGGGCAGCGATCTCTCGCCTTGCAATCGTATCCACATGGATCTGGTTTGGCGGATCCGTGACGGGATCCGGGACGCCGGCGGTGTGCCGCTGGTGTTCCCGACGCATCCGATTTCGGAGAGCTGCCGGCGGCCTACGGCGGCGGTGGACCGGAATTTGGCGTATTTGGGTATTGTTGAGATTCTGCACGGCTATCCGCTGGATGGCGTGGTGCTGACGACGGGGTGCGATAAGACGACGCCGTCGTGCCTGATGGCGGCGGCGACGGTGAACATCCCGGCCATCGCGCTGAACGGCGGGCCGATGATCAACAGCTATTACAAGGGCAAGCTGGATGGCAGCGGCATGGCTGTTTGGGATGCGCGGCGGATGCTGGCGGCGGGGGAGATCGACTATAAGGAGTTTATCTTCAAAGTCGTGAATTCGACGCCGAGCGCGGGGCACTGCAATACGATGGGCACGGCGACTTCGATGAACTCGTTGACCGAGGCGTTGGGGATGTCCTTGCCGGGGAACGCGGCGATTCCGGCGGTGTATCGCGAGCGCGGGCAGATGGCGTATTTCACGGGCAAACGGATTGTGGAGATGGTGCACGAGGACCTGACGCCGTCGAAGATCATGACGCGGAAGGCGTTTGAAAATGCCATTGTCGTCAACTCGGCGATTGGCGGGTCGACGAACTGTCCGCCGCACATCATTGCGATTGCGCGCCACGTTGGCGTGGAATTGAAAGTGAAGGAGTGGGAGACGATTGGCCACCACATTCCGCTGCTGGCGAACGTGCAGCCAGCGGGTGAGTTCCTGGCCGAGTCGTTCCATTTGGCGGGCGGTGTGCCGGCGATCTTCGGCGAATTGATGGAAGGCGGCCACATCCACACCGACGTCATTACGGCGACGGGGAAGACGGTTGGCGAAGTGTATGCGGGCAAGCGGAGCCAGGATGAGAACGTGATCCGGCCGCTGTCGAACCCGGTGAAGGAGAACGCGGGCTTCCTGGTGGTGGGCGGGAACGTGTTTGATAACGCTTTGGTGAAGACGTCGGTGATTGGGGATTCGTTTAAGCAACGGTTCTTTTCGACCAATGTTTTTACGGGTCGCGCGGTGGTGTTTGAAGGGCCCGAGGATTATCACGGGCGGATTGACGATCCGGCGTTGGGCATCGATGAACACTGTGTGCTGGTGATTCGCGGCGTGGGTCCAGTCGGCTATCCGGGCGCGGCGGAGGTGGTGAACATGCTGCCGCCCGACTACCTGGTGAAGCGCGGCATCGACGTGTTGCCGACGATGGGCGACGGGCGGCAGAGCGGGACGTCTGCGAGTCCGTCGATTCTGAACGCGAGTCCGGAAGCGGCCGTGGGCGGGAATCTGGCGATTCTGCGGACGGGCGATCTAATCAAGATCGACTTGAACGAGAGCCGCGTGGATGTGCTGCTTTCCGACGAGGAGATTGCGTCGCGCCGAGCGGAGTTGGTGATTGAGCTGACGCCGAGCCAGACGCCGTGGCAGGAGTTGCAGCGCATGCACGTGGGCCAGTTGGGCGAGGGTGCGGTGCTGGAGTTCGCGGTGAAGTACAAAGACGTGGGCAAGGAAATCCCGCGGCACAATCATTAAACATTCACAGGAGTTCGATAAGCTAGCTCCTGATGACTACTGGTAAACTGGCCGTTCTTCTCGGCGTCACCGCTGTGGCGGTGATCGCCGTGAAGAAGCCCGATCTTTCTTTCATACTGCCGACGACGGCGACGGCGGGTAAGCAAGCCAATGACGCGTATCTGGTTGCCAGCGAGCAACTGGTGCGGCCGTGGCGGTTGAAGAGTGAGATCAAGGGCCGGCCGGTGGATTTGGCGATCGATCCGACGGGTTCATTTGCCGCCGTTTTGAATGGGAATAACGTCGTCACGATTGACCTGGCGAGTGGCCGGGAGATCAGCCGTGTGACGACGAAGACCAATTCGTATTTGGGGATCCGGTTCCGGCCAGGGGCTTCTGAGATTTGGGCGAGCGAGGCGACGCGGACGGGGCCAGATGCGCTGTTGCGGATTCCTTATTCGGCGGGCGGGGAACTGGGCAAGCTGGACCGGATGGAGCTGAAGGGCCACCCGATTCCGGCGGGGCTGGCGTTTAGCGCGGATGGGAAGAAGTTGTATGCGGCGATGCACCACACCAATGAGATTGTGGTGGTGGACCCGGTGGCGAAGACGATTACGGCGCGGTGGGCGAGCGAGTTGGCGCCGTTTTCATTGGCGCTGAGCGGTGATGGCGGGCGGCTGTTTGTGTCAAATCGCGGCGGGGCGCCGAGGGCCGGGGCGAAGCAGGCGTTGAGCGGGAGCGTTCTGATGCCGACGGATGAGCAGGGTTCCGTGCTGGCGGGGACGGTACAGGTGTTTGATACGGGGAGCGGGAAGGCGCAATCGGTGGCGGTGGGGTTGGCGCCAGCGGGGCTGGCGTTGAGCCCGGATGGATTGACGGTGGCGGTGGCGAATGCGCATTCGGATACGGTTTCGATGATCGATACGAAGACGCTGGCGGTGACGGTGTTGACGATTGACACGGCGAGCCGGTTGCCTGGGTTGTTGCCGAATTCGGTGGCGTTCCGCGCCGATGGACAGCGGCTGTATGTGGCGTGCGGCGGGGACAATTCGGTGGCGGTTTATGGGCGGAAGAAGGGCGGCTGGGAGTTGGCGGGAAAGGTGCCGACCGGATGGTTCCCGACGGCGGTGCAAGTGGATGGGAAGGGTGTGCTGCAGATCACGAGTGTGAAGGGTGTGGGGGATGATGAATCGGAGCCCGGGAAGCACAATTCGCGGGTGTTTGAGGGGATTTTGTCGTCGGTTCCGGACCCGACGGCGGCGCAGTTGCATGCCGGGGCGCGGGAGGCGCAATGGGCCGCGCGGCCGCGGTTTACGCCGAACGGAGGCGTGAAGGATCTGGCGAAGTTGGGCATTGAGCATGTGTTCTTTTTGATCAAAGAGAACCGGACGTATGATCAGGTTTTTAGCGATATTCCGAAGGGAAATCGCGATGAGAAGTTGTTGATGTATGGGCGGGAGGTGACGCCGAATCATCACGCGCTGGCCGAGAAGTATGTGTTGTTGGACAACTTCTATTCAAGCGGTGCGATTAGTTTTGAAGGGCACCAGTGGTTGATGATGGGGTTCGTTTCCGATCACACGGAGCGGGCTCTGCAGGCGGCGCCGCGCGGGTATGCGTGGAATATGGGCGATTCGTTGACGGTTTCACCGGCGGGGTTCTTCTGGCAGGATCAGCGGCGGCCGTTGTCGGTGCGGTTGTTGGGGCCGGTGTCGGAGCCGGCGACGCCCGGGCCGGACGGGCTGATGCGGGACATCAACGAGACGCAGATGCTGAAGTGGTCGGAGTATTGGAACCACTACCAGAAGGGGACTTGGAAGGAAGTGGTGGGTTCGCGGTGTGTGGTGCCGGCGTTGCGGCCGATCTTTGACGAGAAGTTCCCGCCGTCTTCGATGAAGGTGCCGGATCAGATTCGGGCTGCGGCGTTTGCGGAGCGGTTGGATGCGTGGGAGAAGAGTGGGACGACGCCGAATTTCACGATCGTGACGATGACGAGCGATCACACGGAGGGCCGGAACCCGAATGCGCCGCGGCCGCGTTCGATGGTGGCCGATAATGATCTGGCGCTGGGGAGGATTGTGGAGAAGATCAGTAAATCGAAGGTGTGGGGGAAGAGTCTAATTCTGGTGGTGGAGGACGACGCGCAGGACGGCGTGGACCACGTAAGCGGACGGCGGACGGTGGCGCTGGCGATTGGGCCGCACATCAAACGGAACGCGCTGGACTCCAATTTCTACACGCATTTGAACATGGTGCGGACGATGCAGGATGTGTTCGGGCTACAGCCGCGGACTCGGTTCCTGGCGAACTCCCGGGCGATGAATAGCGTGTTTACGGCGGAGAAGAATTTGGACCCGTATACGGCGATTGTGCCGTCGGTTCGTTTGGACGATATGAATCCGCCGGTGACGGCGCTGCAGGGCCGGGAGCGGTGGGCGACGGTGGAATCGGCGAAGATGAATTGGAACGATATTGACGATGTGCCGACGGACGTTTTGAACCGGATTCTGTGGGGCGACGCCAAGGGGTTCGACAAGCCGTATCCGGTGAGGGCTTCAAAATAATGCGGTTTTTGTTGGTGTTTTCGATGACGCTGGCGGCGGGGAACTGGCCGCAGGCGGGCGGGCCCGACGGGACCTGGCAGGTGACCGGGGCCGAGCCGCCGGTGCAATGGAGCGTGGCGCGAAACGAGAACATTGCGTGGCGTGTGCCGTTGCCGAATGCCGGGCAGAGCGGGATTGCGGTGTGGGACGACCGGTTGTTTTTGACAACGTTTGCGCCGGGCGAGAAGGGGTTCAGCGGGAAGATTATCGGCTTGGCGGTGGATGCGCGGACGGGCAAGACGCTGTGGAGCGTGCCGCTGGAGGGCGTGGAGAAGAGCCCGATGATGTACGCCTACTCCGATTCGACGACGCCCACGCCTGTGACCGATGGGAAGCATGTTTGGTTCTTCAACGCCAGCGGAGAGATGGGCTGTTGGGACTTCCAGGGCAGGGAAGTGTGGCGGCGGAAGTTCACGCCGTGGGGGAAGCCTTTTCCGTTCAATAAGCAGTTTGAGCCGATGATTGTGGGGGATCTGATCTACAACGTGGAGCCGCAGGAGAAAGAGGGCTGGAACTATTTGCGGGCGTTTGATAAGCGGACGGGGAAAGTGGTTTGGACCAATGGGGACGGGACGACGGCGTACAATACGCCGCGGTTGGGGCGGACGAAGGTTGGGGCTGTTGCCATTCTGCACGGGCGTGGCGGATGGCATGACGTGCCGGAGGCCCCGGTTGGGCTGAGTTTGACGGAGGCGAAGTCGGGCAAGAACTTGTGGCGGTTTGTGGCCGATGAGGGGACGGAGAATGCGCCGACATGGCAGGCGCTGTATGTGATGCATTGGGACGCGAAGTTTGCGTATTGGTTCCGGATGAACCCGGAGGAATCGCATCTTGTGATCGACGCGGCGACTGGGAAGTTGGTGCGGACGCAGTCGTTGATCCGGGGCGTGGACTACCGGCAGTGGGACGCGGCGACGGGGCAGTACAAGCTGCACGAGAACGTGAATTTGCGGGAGATTTCCGACTCCCTGCCGATGCCGGCGGGGGAGGTGATTCGGGTGCAGCCGGCGTGGCACGCGAACATTGTCGTGAATGGCTATCACTACTTTCTGGTGAGCACCGGGCATCGGCGGAACCGGAAGCCGCCGAAGGGCCGCGCGGGGCCGGCGTATTCGGTGGGGCGTGTGCACGTGGGCACAGGGAAGGTCGAATATCTGGAGTTGCCGGTGGCGGTGGATGACGCGGGCAAGCGGATTTATGGCAAGGCGCTGCGGACCGAGGCTGTGAATGCGCAGGGCGTTGACGTGGCGACCGAGGACCGTTCGCGGATGGATGGGTGGGAGACGCCCGCGTTCTGGGGCAGCCCGGTGGCGATCAACAATAAGGTGTTCTTTACGACTTCGCTGGGGACGACGTATGTTCTGGACGCGACGGCGGCGAAGCTGGACGCGGCTTCGATTGTGGCGGTGAATGACCTGGGGCCGTTGCAAAAGACGTGGAGCCAGAATTCGATTTCGTTTGATGGGAAACGGCTGTATCATCGGACGGCGAAGGAGTTGATCGCGATCGGGCGGTGAGGGTTTCCCTTCAGTTACTCTGAAGGTTTATGCGCCTTCTTCTCCTTCTGCTCGCCGGGCTTTGTTTGCCGGGCGCGCAGCCGCTCCGTTTCCGGATTACATTGAATGCCGCTGTGGCGCCGCAAGGTGCGTCGGGACGGTTATTCGTTTTCCTGGATAGGGGGGGCGAGGCGGTGGACCGGATCAAGGTTGGATTCCTGCCGGAGGGAGTGTGGCTGGCGGCGAAGGAAGTGGCGTATTGGAAGGCCGGGGATACGGTGGAACTGAACCCGGATGAGATGGCGTTTCCGCAGGGGTTTTCGAAGGCCGCCAAGGGCGATTATGTAGTAATGGCGCTGCTGGACCGCGACCACACGTTTGCGCGGGAGCGGCAGGACGCGGGCGATTTGACGAGCGCGGTGACGGTATTGAAGGCGCTGGACCCGGCCGATGCGGTGGCGGTGGCGTTGGAGTTGTCCGCT
>CAMATG010000161.1 GCA_945860645.1 Candidatus Sulfopaludibacter sp. SbA3
GTTGCCAGCGTAAGATCAAAGCCCTCGCCAAGCAGGCCGCTCAACAGGGGTTTCAACTTGTACCTGCATAGTGCCTTCAACCTGGATACCTCCAGAGCCACACCCCGTCTATTCACTGGGTCCGGAGTGTGGTTTCTGGAGAGGAATTGTCTGGCCCTATCCGCGCAGCTTTTCCAACCAAGCCGCCGGCACGCTCACGTTCCCATTCTTCCCCGTGCCCAGCTTGATGTCCGGTTTATACGACCCGTGGTAATCCGACCCTCCCGTCGTCAACAGCCCCAACCGCTCCGCCAGCGCCGTATACCGCGCCACCGCCGCCCCGTCATGGTCGCTGTGGCGCACTTCCAATCCCAACATCCCCATCTCCACCGCCGCCGTAATCCACTCAATCTCTTCCTCATGCGTCCGCCGCCCCAAACGCACCGGATGCGCCATCACCGGAATGCCCCCCGCGGCCCGCATCCGCTGAATCCCCTCCTCCAACGGCACCTCCTCCCGCTCCGTAAACGCCCGCCCGTTCTCCGCTAAATACTTATCAAACGCCTCTTGCATCGTCTTTACGTACTTCTTTTGCAGCAAAATCGACGCAAAATGCGGCCGCCCGGCCTGCGATTTCCCAATCGACTCCACTTCCTCCAATGTGATCTCCACGCCTAACTTCTGCAGATTCCCCACCAGCCGCCGGTTCCGGTCCCGCCGTTTCTCCTGCAGCCCCACCAGCCAACCGGAAAACTCCTCCGAAGGCTCCGCCCCCGGGAAGTACCCCAGCAAATGCACGGTCTTCCCCTCGTACTTCGTACTCAGCTCAATCCCGCAAAGCAGATCCAGCCCTTGCGAAGCGGCATACGAACGCGCCGCGAAATAACCCGCAAACGTATCGTGGTCGGTGATCGAAAGCGATCGAACCCCCGCCCGCAACGCGTTATCAATCAGCTCCTGCGGAGCGTCGCTTCCATCGGAAGCATCCGTGTGACTATGTAGATCTACCATCTACCAGGATAGCGGAATCAGGCCCCGGTCTTTCAACAACGTCCACACCCGTTCCTCGCTCACCGCAATATCTTCGGTCGAAGAATCCACCCGCACATCCGGAGCCACCGGAGGCTCGTAGGGATCCGAAACGCCCGTAAAATGAGGAATTTCCCCCGCCAGCGCCTTCTTATACAGCCCCTTCACATCCCGCTCCGCCAGCACCGCAATCGGGCAATCCATAAAAATCTCAACGAAATTTTCAATCCGCTCGCGCACCGCCGCCCGCGTCTCGATATACGGACTGATCGCCGCCGTAATCGCAATCACCCCGTGCTTGGCCAACAACTCCGCCACAAACCCGATCCGCCGCACATTCGTATCCCGGTCTTCCTTCGAAAATCCCAACCCCTTCGACAGATGCGTGCGAACCTCATCCCCGTCCAGCAACTCCACCTTCGCCCCGGCAGCCACCAACCGCTGATAAATCCGCTCCGACAAAGTCGACTTCCCGCTCCCGCTCAGCCCCGTAAACCACAGCGCAAATCCCTTATGCATTCACAATCTCCGATACCAAAACGTCCAACTCCCGCACCATTTTCCCCGCCGGCGTAAAGTGCAATCCGCACTCCTTGTCCCCGGCCACCTCCCACCACCACCGCCCCGCCCGCTCACCCTCGGACGAATGAACCGCGCGCGTGCACGGTCCGCAACCAATGCTCGTATACCCCGCCGCATACAACGGATGCACCGGCACCCGATGGCGCTCCGTATAGGACTCCACTTCCTCCGCCGTCCAATGCGCCAGCGGGCTCAATTTCCACTTCCCGCCCACCAACTCCCGCTGCCCCACGCCCTCCCGCGACTCCGCCTGCCCCCTCCGCAATCCCACCGCATACGCGTCCAACCCCGCCAGCGCCCCGTCCAACGGCCTGACCTTCCGCACCTGGCAGCACAGCTTCCGATACACAACCTCATCCCGGAACAGATCCGCCCCGAACCGCGCCACCATCCGCTCCACTTCCCCCGCGTCCGGCTTCACCCGTTCGACAACCAATCCATACCGCCGCTCCACAGCGTCCATCATGGCAAGCGTCTCTTCCGGCAACCGCCCGGTATCCAACGTCACCACGAGCACCCCCGCCCCCATCCGCGACGCCATATCCACCAACACCATGCCCTCTTTTTGAAAGCTGGTTACCACCGCAAACCGAGTACCGTACTCGGAAAACCCCTCGTTCAATACCTCTTCCGCCGGCCGAATCATGAATTTCCCTCTATTCCTATCAGAATAGTATAGATTCATCATCCCAGCCAAACGAACCTACTTAAACGTCCCGCCCTCACTCGCCTGAAAGTTAAACATCTCCCCCGCCGCGCGAACGTGTAAAGTCCCGCCAGGCAACGGTTTACCGCCGTTCGAGTAGAACATCGCCCCGTCCGTACTCTCCCCTGGCGCCAGCTTCATCTGCACAAAGGCAATCGCACTCGCCGCCGCCGCCGCCTTCAGTTTTGTCGAATTCACCTCGGCCAACGCCGCCCGGCGCCGCGATTCATACCCGCTCGTCGTCCGCAGCTGCGTCATCCCGTACAACCCGGTCTCGTACGCCGAAACCAGCCCCACCACTTCCCCGCGGCCGCCCTTGTCCAGCATCTCGGAAACGACTTTCCGCGCCGGAACCGGCCGCATGGTCGACCCGTCGGCCAACTCCCAAACGAAGTCGTCCGGCCGGATGATCACGGCCTTTCCGCTGCCGTTCGAAACAGCCACCTGCATCGTCGCGTATTCCCGAACGCGCGCGTTCAGATGCGCGAACATGATCGTCACGCCGTTCTTCGTCAGGGTCTGATACTTCAACCCGCCAGACTCGAATTCAATCACCTGTGCCGGGCAAACCGCCGCGGCCAGGAGTAGCAACCAAGCTTTCATCGTCTCTCTACAGCATACAGACGAATCCACACCGAAAGGATTACCGGATCTTCGGAGAAATCTTATCTAACTCTTTCAGCAGCAACTTGTTCTCCGGAAATTCCCGAACCAATCCCTCCAGCCACACCCGCGCATCCTGCCGCCGTTTCTCGCGCAGCGCCACCACCGCCATCAAAATCCGCGCAAACGGCCCAAAATACCGCCCCTTCTTCACCACCATGTCCAGGTTCCGCATCGCCTGCTCCTTGGAACCCTTGGCCTCTTCAAACTTTACAAACCACTTCACAAAAAACGGCACGCTGCCCAACACATACTCGGTGATCCCCGTCGTCAGGTAGGCGTCCCCCATGTCAGGGTCCAGCTTTAACAGTTTCACCGCATAGTGTTGCGACTGCTTGGCATACGTCAACGAACCGATCTGCCGCCGCTCCACAAACGCCGCGTAATCCGTCAACAGCCCAAAATTCATCGCCATCGCCAGCAACGCATTCTTGTCCGCGCCATTGGCAGCCAGCGCCTTCTCCGCCCGCTCCCGGCTCTGCGTCGACGCCCAATAAAACGCGTCCCGCACCCGCGGATCCGGCTTCAATTTCTTCTTATCGGCAATCTTGTCGTCGTCGGAAAAGAAGTCGGAGGCCAGAATCCCCAGCCGGTCCATCTCGCTAAACAGATGCGCCGTCGCCCGCGCCGAATATCCCATCGGGTCGCTTTCATGGGCCGCCACGTAGGCGTCAATCAACCCGTGCGCGGCCACAAAATCGAAGTTGTACATCCGCTGAAACGCCCGATCCAAAGAAGAATCGGCCGCCAACAGAACGCCACCCAGAAGAAACGCGCGTCGATGTAACAAATCACATTCTAGCTAAACCCGCTACAATCGAAACGTGCGGCGCTTCCCTGCCATCGTCCTGCTGCTGGTCGCCTTCAGCCTCTCGCTGATCTCGCCCCTGCTGCTCGCCGGTCAGCAAAAGGAGCTCCCCGCCTGCTGCCGCCGCGATGGCAAACACCATTGCGCCAAGCAAATGGGCCAGTCAACGTCCGACGGCGTCCAAATCGCCGCCACTTCGACCTGCCCACTCTTCCCGAACGGCAAGGTCACCCCGGCCCCCAATCAAACCGGCGCCACGCCCCCAACCCTCACAGGTTCCAACGTCGCCATCCCGGTCCACGCCGCCCCGCCAGCCCAGCCTGCGCAGCGGCAGCCCGATGCCGTCATCCGCCCCTGGCAACAGCGCGGCCCGCCCTCCCTCGTGTCTTAACCCCACCCGCTCAGACACAACCCCCCAGGGAGAAAAAACATGCGCTGCATCCTGCGCGCGAGCACCATTCTGCTCGCATCCGTCTATCTTTTCGCTCAGCCCACCACCGCTGAACTCGCCGGTGTGGCATCGGACCCCTCCGGCTCCGTCATCCCCAACGCCCCCATCACCCTGGTCAACCCAGCCACCGGCGCCAAACGCCAGGCCCTCACCGATGCCCAGGGCGCCTATCGATTCCTCCGCCTCACCCCCGGCGCCTATGAGCTCAGCGCCGCTCCCCAAGGCTTCCGCCCAGAACGCCGCACCGGCATCACCCTCTCCGTCGGCCAGCAAGCCGTTCTCAACCTCAATTTCGAAGTCGCCACCGTCGCCACCGAAGCCGTCGTCTCCGCCGGCGCCGTCCTGATCGACCTCCAGAACACCGCCCTCTCCGATGTCATGGATCCCAAGGCCATCCGCGAACTCCCCCTCAACGGCCGCGATTTCGCCCAACTGGCCCTCCTCGAACCCGGCGTCACCCCCTCCCGCCGCACCGGCGACTCCGGCGGCCCCGGCACCAAACTCGTCATCAACGGCAACCGCCCCTCGCAGGTCTCCTTCGTCCTCGATGGCTCCGATATCAACGACGCCAACAACAACACCCCCGGCTCCGCCGCCGGTGTCCTCCTCGGCGTCGACACGCTCGAAGAGTTCCGCGTCAATACCAACGCCTACTCCGCCGCCTACGGCCGCTCCGCCGGTGGCGTCATCAGCGCCGTCACCAAGTCCGGCACCAACCAGCTCCACGGCTCCCTCTTCGAATTCGTCCGCAATAGCGCCTTCGACGCCAAGAACTTCTTCGACGCCGCCTCCAGCCCCATCCCCGCCTTCCGCCGCAATCAGTTCGGTGCCGAAGTCGACGGCCCCATAATCAAGAACAAAACATTCTTCCTCGCCAGCTACGAAGGCCTGCGCCAGCGCCTCGGCGTCACCAGCCGCACCGTCGTGCCGGACACCAACGCCCGCCTCGGCATCTTCCCCAATGGCACCCGCGTCAACGTCAACCCCTCCGTCCCAGCCTACCTCGCCCTCGTCCCGCTGCCGAATGACCGCAGCTTCGGCGACGGCACCGGCGAATACGTCGCCGCCGCCTCCCAGTCCGTCGACGAGAACTTCTTCGTCGCCCGCATCGACCACCGCTTCAACGACAAAACCTCCCTCTTCGGCCGCTTCACCCAGGACAAGGCCACCGTCGCCATCCCCGACGCTCTCCGCTTCGTCCAGGCCGAAACCAAATCCAACAACCGCTACTTCACCGTGGAAGCCACCCGCGTCCTCACCGAACGCCTCGTCAACACCACCCGCTTCTCCATCAATCAGTCCAACAGCAACGGCATCAACAACTACCTCCGCCCGCCGGACGCCTCGCTCTCGTTCTTCCCCGGCCGCCCCTTCGGCCAAATCAGCGTCGTCGGCTTCTTCAGCCTCGGCCCCAGCCGCTTCGGCCCGTCGTTTTCCGAACAGCGGCTGTTCCAGTTCAGCAACGACTTGAGCTGGGTCCGCGGACGCCATTCGCTCAAGTTCGGCTTCGACCACCGCTTCTACCAACTCCCCACCAGCCGTCCCCAATCCCCGTACGGCTTCTACCAGTTCAATGGCTTAAGCGACTTCCTCCAAGCCCGCCCCGCCTCGGTGGAACTCACCCTCCCCGAATCCCAGATCAACCGTGACTGGCGCCAATCCATGACCGCCTTCTTCGTGCAAG
Source organism: Candidatus Sulfopaludibacter sp. SbA3 (assembly GCA_945860645.1). Classification (GTDB taxonomy): domain Bacteria; phylum Acidobacteriota; class Terriglobia; order Bryobacterales; family Bryobacteraceae. The sequence goes on from CAMATG010000161.1 coordinate 5,903, forward strand.
ACGATATCCGCCTCCACCGCCGCCTCTCGCTCAACCTGGGCGTCCGCTACGAACGCGTCAGCGTCCCGGAAGAAGCCAACGGGCTGAGCTCGAACTTCCGCAACGTCCTGACCGACAAAGCGCCCACCGTAGGCCCCATGTTCACCAACCCGTCGAACAAGAACTTCGCCCCCCGCGCCGGCTTGGCCTGGGACCCCACCGGTTCCGGCAAAACCTCCATCCGCTCCGGCTTCGGACTCTTCTTCGATCCCATCTGGACCGACTTCTACGCCAACGCCGGCAACCGCCTCGCTCCCTTCTACGTGCTCGGCACTATCCGCAACCCCGTCTTCCCCCGCGCCGAAACGCTGGTGAACAATCCCGGGTTCGTTCTCGGCCGCCAGGACGTGCTCCAGTACAACCCCGCCAACCCCTACACCATGCAGTACAACTTCACGGTGCAGCGCCAACTGGCCTCCGCAACCGCGTTAACCGTCAGCTACGCCGGCCAGCGCGGTGTCCACCTCGTCCGCTTCACCGATGGCAACCAAGCCATCCCGCAGATCCAAGCCGATGGCCGCAAGTTCTTCCCGGCCGACTCCGTCACCCGCAACCCGAATCTGACCGGCGTTCGCTATAAAGTTACCGACGGCCAGTCCGTCCACAACGCCCTCCAGCTCAGCCTCCAGCAACGCCTGAAGGCCGGCATGCTGCTCCGCCTCAACTACAACTTCGCCCGCACCATCGACGATGGCTCCGTCACCGTCACTCAGGGCGGCGACAACGATCTGCCCCAGGACCCCGACTCCCGTAAAGCCGAACGTGGCTTGTCCAACTACGACGTCCGCCACTACTTCGTCGCCTTGTGGAACTGGGACCTCCCCGCCGCCCCCGGCCTGCCCAAATGGCTCGGCGCCGGTTGGCAGTGGAACACCATTTCCACGTTCTCGGCCGGCAACCCCTTCTCCGTCGTCGTGGGCTTCGACCGCGCCCGCGCCCGCTTCCAGGCCGGCACCAGCCCCCAGCGTCCGGACCTCGTCGCTGGCCGCTCCACCAACCCCATCCTCGGTGGGCCTGACAAGTATTACGACACCAGCGCCTTCGCCCTCCCGGCCGCCGGCTACTTCGGCAATCTGGGCCGCAACACGCTGATCGGCCCCGGCCTGGCGATGGTCGACATGAGCGTCAACAAGCGCTTCCAGCTAACGGAGAAGGTGGGCCTCCAATTCCGCACGGAAATGTTCAACAGCATGAACCGCCCGAACTTCTCCATCCCAACGGCTCGCACGGTCTTCACGGCCACCGGCCCCGTCGGCAGCGCCGGCCGCATCACGACCACCCAAACCAGCGCCCGCCAGCTCCAACTCGGCCTCAAACTCACCTTCTAAATGAAATTGGTGCCAAGCACCAATTTAATCTTTCCAGGGCTCCGAACGGCATGAAACCTCGTTCCGGAGCCCTTTTCCTAGGACAAATCCCCAAAACACCGGCCCAAATCATTAAATTGGTGCCAGGCACCAATTTAATCTTCGCCGCCGCACTACCGCCCCAACGGCCGCCAGCAAATCGAATCCAACAACCCATCAAACGCCTTGGCCACCGCCGCCGGGGCATCCGAATATTCCACCCATCCATTCGGCGCCAGCGTCATGTACCGCGACCGCAGCCCTCCCGCGTCCCGCCGGTACTCCTTCCGCTCTCCATGCGGACTCTCCCAACTCCGTACCTCCCACTCGGCCCCAAATTCTTCCTGCCGCTTGGCCGAATAATGCGGCCCACTCACCATCCGCAGCGTATACCGCCGATACCGCACCGTATGGTGCACATCCCCGTGCTCCCCCGTCGCCGACTCAACCCGCATCCCCCGCGGCACGCAAAACGAAATCAAATCCAAATCACTCGAGATCCGCTTCCCCCCGCACCGCACCTCCCCGCACCCTGGCACCACCCCGAGCAACATCAGCCCCATCACAATCGTTCCCATGCAAACAGCCTAACCCCCAAAACCCGTGTCACACACGCAGCAATCTCGGGCACGTATACTCCGTTTGTGGGCAAATCCACCCGTCAACCAAAAGTGGACTCACGCTTCCGAGGAACCTTGGCCCCCGGCGGCCGCGTCACCCGCAGTGGCGTCATACTCCTGTTCCTACTGGGACTACTCTGCACTCTGGCCGGAGCGGTCCCCCTCCTGCGGGCACTCCCCGTACTGCTCGACTCCGAAGAAACCCTCGCCACCATCACCACCATTGAACAATTGCCCGAGCCCACGGAGTACCGCGCCTGGGTCGAGTTCACCACCCGCACCGGCCAGCCCATCCGCGTCTCCAGCGACTTCGCCGACCGCCGCCGGACACGCCGCCTCGTCCCCGGCCAGCAGCTCAAGGTCTATTACTCCCGCACCAATCCACAACGCGTCGAGCTCTACACCCGCCAAACATTTTGGGTCGGAGGCTGGCTATGGCTAATCCCTGGACTCTTCATGCTCTGGCTCAGCGGGCAAGCGTGGCAGACGCGGCAAAAAAACTCCTGATACAAATCCAGCCCGGCCCGCACATACCCTCCGTGCGACCACTACTAATCCTCCTATCCACACTGGCCCTCCAAGCCCAACCCTACGCAACCAACCTGAACAACCCCCGAGGCCTCGCCTTCGGCAACGGCAACCAACTCTTCGTCGCCGAAGCCGGCACCGGCGGCGCCAACGACACCATCGGCATCTGCCCCGAACAGATCCCCTTCCCCCTCGGCCCCGCCACCGGCGGTCTCACCGGCCGAGTCTCCCGTATCACCCCCTCCGGCAACCGCCACACCGTCACCGACAATCTCCCGTCCACCCAAACCAGCGCCCTCACCGGTAACGAGGTCTTCGGCGTCACCGCCGTCGCCACCCATTCGAACGACGTCTACGTCCTCGTCGCCGCCGGCTGCACCAAAGGCAATCTCAACCAGCCCAGCGCCCTCTACAAAGTCGAGCCCAACGGCCGGCGCACCCGCATCGCCGATCTGTCGGCCTACTACCGCGCCCACCCGCCCGCCATCCTCGATGGCGACCACGATCCCGATGGCGTTCCCTACGCCCTCCTCCGCAAAAACGGCGACTGGTACATCCTCAACGCCAACCACGGCGTCCTCGATAAAGTCGCCTCCAACGGCACCATCACCCGCGTCACCGACCTCACCCCGCAATACGGCCACATCACCCCCACCACCATGGCCGAAGGCAAAGACGGCAACATCTACATCGCCAACGTCGGCCGCGTCCCCCACCTCGACGGCCAGTCCATCCTCATCAAGATCGACCGAAACGGCACCGCCTCCACCGTCGCCTACGGCCTCACCAACGTCCTCGGTCTCGCCGTCGACTGCCGCGGCAAATTCTACGCCCTCGAAACCGCCACCGGCAGCACCGGCGCCCCGCCCTTCTTCGCCAAAAGCACCGGCCGCGTCGTCACCCTCAACAACGGCACGTGGAACCCCATCACGACCGGCCTCAACATGCCCACCGGCATGACCATCGGGCCCAACGGCAATCTCTTCATCAGCCACCGCGGCCACGGTTTCTCCAACCTCCCCGGCCAGGGCGAGATATTGACCCTCCCCCTCCAAGGCTGCCGATAATCCGGTATTCATCATGCGCAAGAGCCAGTCCAGCAATGCCAGACGGCCCTTGCTCAACCCAGTTCCAACCCCAAATACTCCGCCACATCCCGATCCCCACTGACCCACTCATCCCCGGCCAACCGCGCCAGAAAAATCGCCAACCCCTCCGCATCCCGCCGCCGCGCCAGCCCCCAAATCGCCTCCAACCGAACTGCTTCAGTCGGGTCCGCCAACCGCGCCCGCAGCGCCTCCCGAATCTCCGCAGTATCCGCCTCCACAAATTGGCCCAACACAAACGTCGCCCAATCCCGCACCGTGTCGTCCACATCCCGCGTCAACAGCACCAGTGTTTCCACCCCCGCCTCCCGCGCCCCCATCCCTAACCCATTCGCCACCGCCAACCGCACCTCCGCATCAGAAAAATCTCGCAACCCAATCAGAGCCGCCTCACCCAAATCAGAATCAAAATTCAAGTGAGACAACACCCACGCCCCAGCCCGCACCACGTCAATCTCAGGATCCATCACCCCGCGAATCCCCAGCGCCACGCGCTCCTCAACAAACCGCGGCGCCCGCGAACTCCACTGCGATAACACCACCAACCCCGTCGCCCGTTCCTCCATCACAGCCGACGAGTACAGCGAAGCCGCCCTCAGGTACACCGCATCGCGGTCGTCCAACTGCAACTGCTTCACCGCCTTCTCATCCCCGGTCACCGCCGCCGCGAACAGCTCATCTAACATCCAAAACACCTCCCTCCCCCAACGGCCCCTGCGCATACTCCGGCACCACCCAAAACCGCACCCTCCCGCTCACCCCCTCCGGCACCAAAAACCGCACCTCACTCACCCCCGCCGACCCAGCCACCACCGAAACCTCCTCCACCCGCCGTTCGCCCAAATACACCACAAACCGCTCCCCAATCCCCGTCCCCGTCACCAGCACCGTCGCCCATGCCCCCGCCACACGCCCCTCCAGCACCTCCAC
>CAMATG010000162.1 GCA_945860645.1 Candidatus Sulfopaludibacter sp. SbA3
GGCTCCAATCCCTCCCCCCGGCCGACCCCCATTCCCTCCTCTTCTTCGAGGAATACCGCGACCCCGACGCCTTCCACGCCCATGTCACTGGCCCCCTCTTCACCGCCTTCGTCCACGATCACGGCAACCTCTTCGTTGCCGCCAATGGCCAGCCCTTCACCTTCGTCGAATTCCTAACCCGTCGCGCCGGCTTCACCCGTGCCGAACCCACCGAAACCCAAGGCGTCGCCGCCAACGGCCACCCCGCCGTCATGTTCGAAATCATCGCCAACGATCAGTCCAACCTGAAGGCCTTCTACCAAACCGTCTTCCACTGGAACTACACCATCGGCACCGGCGATTTCGCGTATGTGAAGTTCCCCGTCCAAACCCTCCCCCTTCTCGGCGGAATCGGCCAGGCCAACCCGCAAATCCCCGGCTTCGACCCCGGCCATAACTTCTATCTCCTCGTCGACGATCTCCAAGCCACCATCACCGCCGCCCTCGCCGCCGGCGCCTCCAAACTAGCCGACCCCGTCGACATCGATGGCTACCACTTCGCCATGATCAAGGATCCCGAAGGCAACCCCATCGGCCTTATCCAACCCTTCACCGCCGACTAGGAGCCCCGCCCGTATGACCACCCAGGAAGTAGCCAACCAGCTCGTCTCTCTCTGCCGCGAAGGCAAATTCGTGGAGGCCATCCACTCCCTCTACTCCCCTGAAATCGTCAGTGTCGAAGCCACCGCCATGCCCGGCGGCTCCCGCGAAGCTGCAGGCCTCGAAGCCATCCTCGGCAAGGCCAACTGGTGGCACGAGAATCACGAAGTCCACGGCTCGTCTATCGAAGACCCCTTGGTCTCCACCGCCCACTTCTGCGTGCGCTTCACCATCGACGTGACCTTCAAACCCACCGGCCGCCGCCACACCATGGACGAACTCGCCGTCTATCAGGTGAAGGACGGCAAGATCATCCGCGAAGAGTTCTTCTACAGCGTCTAAAACGGCAAAGGCCCGGTCCGCCAGGACCGGGCCTTTGCCACCAATCAAAACAAATCAGACCTTCGCCGGAACAATATACGGCGCGCGATACGCCCGCGTCAGCATCTTGTTCGCTTCCGGATCGTTCTTCACCGTCCAGGTCTTCTCGTCCCAGTGCAGCGTCCGCCCCAGGCGATAAGACACATTCGCCAGGTGCATCAGCACGCACGACATCGCGCCCTCTTCAATCTCCGCGGTCAAGTCCGTATTCTTCCGGCTCTTCACCGCGCCAATGAAGTTTTCAAAGTGGTGGTCGCGCTCGCTCCGTGCCGAACCCGGCTTGCCGTCCTTGTCCATGAAGCTCGTGTACTTGTTGTAGCCGTCGATGACCACATAGCCTTTCGAGCCGTAGAACGTATTGCCAATCGTGTTCCCCGCGCGTTCGCCGCCGATGCCCGCTTCGTGGTTGCTGTACCAGTGCCGCACCTCGAACGTCATCATCTTGGCCTTCCCGCCCACGTTGAATTCATAGGAAGCGGTCATCGTATTCGGCGTCTCCTGGTCGTCGTCGAACATGAACTTCCCGCCGATCCCGCTCACCTTCGTCGGGTGCGTCACGCCCAGGCCCCAGCGCGCAATATCCACTTCGTGAATCCCCTGGTTGCCAAAGTCGCCGTTGCCCGTGTCCCAGAACCAGTGCCAGTTGTAGTGGAAGCGGTTCTTGGTGAACGGCCGCATCGGCGCCGGCCCGGTCCACAAGTCGTAGTCCACACCCGCCGGCACCGGCTCCACCGGCGTCTTGCCAATCGTGTTCCGCGCCTTGAAGCACAGCCCGCGAGCCATATAAATCTCGCCGAACTCGCCCTCTTTCATCTTCTGCACGGCTTCCTGCAACGCCGGTGAAGATCGGCTCTGGCTCCCCTGCTGCACCATGCGCCCATACTTGCGCGCCGCCGCCACAATCTGCCGCGATTCAAACACGTTGTGCGAACACGGCTTCTCCACGTAAACGTCTTTCCCGGCCTGGCACGCCCAAATGGTCTGCAGCGTGTGCCAGTGGTTCGGCGTCGCAATCGACACCGCGTCGATCGACTTGTCCTCCAGCAGCTTCCGGATGTCCGTGTGCACCGGCGGCGCCGTCTTCCCGCGCTTCTGCAGCGCGCCGACGAACCGCTCGGAGTGCGTGTTGTCCACATCCACCAAGCCGGCCAGCTCGACGTTCGGGATCGATGTCCACGCGCTCATGTGGCTGTTGCCGCGACCGCCGCAACCAACCACGGCCACGCGGACCGTTTCATTCGGGCTCTTCGACGGACGCACCGTCTGCGCGGCCAGCGCCGTCGAACTGAATATGAAGTAACGCCTGTTCATGGGACTCCTCAAGCGCGGCTGTCGCAGCCGCCGCTGTTGGAATTATATAGCGCCCAGCAGTCGATACTCCACCTTTCGTATGCCCCCCACCGTCGCATACGACGCAAACCCCAGCGGAATGTTCTCGTCCATGTCCACCCCGCGCAACTCCACCCGTCGTCCCACAATATCGGCGTCAATCACCAACGACTCGTCCATCCATCCGCGAATCCGCTTCTCCGTCACTTCCAACCGGAACGCATACCACCGCCCCTTGTCAAAATCCCTCACTGTCGACGTGTCGTTCTCCGTCGCATCATCCCCATCTAAATTCGACAATCCCACCACCGTCCCGCCCCATCCCCCATTCACCCACGTGCAGTGCGAGTCCCCCACCGGAAACGTACTCGCCGCACAGAAGTCGTTCCCCTCCAACCGCGCCGCCTCAAACCGGATCTCATACCCCGTCTTCGGAAACGCCCCCGCCCACGTCACCCCCGTCATCCGCCCCTTGCCCAGCGTCAACACCCCGTCCTTTACCGTCACCGGCCCATGCCCCGGAAACGCCGCCACTCGCCAACCCTGTAACGAAACCCCATCAAATAGCGGCTTCCACTCCGCCCCCATCGCCCCGAAACCAACCATCGCCAGCAACAACGTCGCCTTCACCATGCGCCCATTATAGTGACCCTACCTCACAAAATCGCCAGCCGGTGGCAGGCCACCACATCCAGCGTGCTCGGCGATCCGGCCATCGTTCGCACTCGCAGCAGAATCTCAAAATGGCACGCCGGCCCGACAGGGTCAATCCCGTTCGCGCGCAACGTCCGCGCCAGCTCGGCCGTGTTCGTAACGAACTGCCCCGCCGCCTCGGTCCCTTCCGCGTTCGTCCCCGCCACCAGCAATACACTCCCCGCCTGATTCGGATTCCGGACCAGGGCGATGATCGCATACGCATCCCCGGTGTCCCAGCCGCCAGCCGTCGGCACATAGCGCGCCAGTTCACCCGTCCGCACGCGCTTGTTCCGAACCACTTCCCGGTTCAGCTCCGGATCCCGGACAAAGTCAAACTCCAATTGGTCTTCAAACAAAGCGCCCCAAGGATTGGAACGGGAACTGCCCAACAGGATAAAGTCGTCGTCAGTCCGGAATGCGCTCAACTGCAAACTCCGCGCCGGATGGATCTTCATCCGGGCCGAGCCGGCGCCGGCGAGTCGCGAAACCGACAAAGCAATCCCCACATCCACAGCCGCCACGTTCACGCCCCGCAAAAGCCGAATCGCCCTTTGCATGTCACTCCCAAGCGCCTCGGCGTTGGCGGTGTATTTCCGGTTGGCGTAGTCCGGCAGCGAGAGCTGCGTTCCCGTCAGTTCCTGAATCGCCGACACATCCGGATCCGCCAAAACCAGTTGAAGCTGGCGCCCCTCTTGAAACAGGACAGACCACGGCAGGACACTCCGCGGCGAGGCGATCCCGCTCGTACGGCTGCGGCTCCATAGCCATGTGCCCGATACCGCCGCCATGACGAACAACAACATCGGCAATGCCACCCGCCGCCACCGGGCGCTACCCGGGGTTGTCGCAATCACCAACGGAACGGGCGCCACCTCGGATACATCCGGAACTCGCGCGCTAACAGTGCGAAACTCCGGCGTGTAGGAACCCGCCACCAATTCAATCCGCACCGCCGAGTCATTCTCCGAATAAAACTGGTGCAGTCGCTTTCGAACATCCGACGCCGTCACGCGGACCACCGCGTCCTCCCCCGTATCATACGCCGGATCCCGCCCAAACAACGCCACACCAAGGCTCCGCTCCTTCAGCTGTTCCGTTTGCCCCGCAAACGTCTGATCGACAATGTGCTGGAGAAACTGCTGGCTTCGTCTGCTCCCCTTAAATGCCGGGCTCTCGAACAACTGGCGGAGATGGGCCAGTAGTTCCGGGTGCGGTACCCCAGGCTCCATCGGCAGTTTGGCCTTGTTGGACATGCAGATTCGGCTCCGGCCACAGAATAGCACGGTGTATCTACTGTTAGAAACGGAACGGATCGAATAGTCTTTGTTTTTCAACTATTTGGAGAGACGTTACGGCCGGCTCCTAACGTTGAAGTTGGGGGCACGAAAAGGTAAGCTCGATCAGGCCGTCGTGAACGGCAGGGACGGGCTAAGGCCCAAACCCAAAATCGGGGGGGAGTTGCCATGTCGCACAGAGTAAGCGCGTTGGTTCGCGTAGTGATGATCGCCGTTGCCGCCACATCAGGTTGCTTTGCGCAAGCGGAGCGAGGTGGCATTTCCGGCTCTGTCAAGGATGCCTCCGGTGCCTCCATGGGCAGGGTGCGCATCTCGGCCCGGAATCTCGGCACCGGATCCGTCGCCCGCGTCGAAACCACCGATGACGGCTACTACAAAATCCCCTACCTCCCCGCCGGCAAATACTCCATGGCCATCGAAAGCGCCGGCTTCGCCACCAACAAAGTAGACGACGTCCCGGTCCTCGTCGGCCAGATCACCACCATAGACGCCATCCTCAAACCCGGCACCCTCCACGAAGAAGTCACCGTCACCGCCAACGCTCTCGGCATTGAGCGTGTGAGTTCCTCCCTCGGCTACGTCGCCGGTGGCACGCAGATCATCGAACTGCCCACCGGCCGCAGCCCCTATTCCCTCCTCACCCTCTCCCCCGGCGTCATCGCCACCGGCAACGCCGGCACCGGGCCCATCGTCAACGGCGGCCGCTCCAATACCTCCGCCATTCTCTTCGACGGCCAGGACACCCGCAACAACTCCACCCTCGACAACGCCTACACCCCGCCCCAGGAAGCCGTCGCCGAAGTTCGCTTCATCACCAACAGCTTCTCCGCCGAATACGGTCGCTCCGCGGGCGGTGTCGTCGTCGCCGCCGGCCGCTCCGGCAGCAATGCCTTCCACGGCAGCGCCTACGACTATCTCCGCAACGACAAACTCAACGCCAACTCCTGGGCCAACAACACCAACGGCCTCGCCCGCGGCCGCCAGCGCCGCAACGACTACGGCTTCACCCTCTCCGGCCCCGTCATCATCCCCAAAATCTTCGAAGGCCGCAACAAAACGTTCTTCTTCTTCAACTGGGAACAGACCAACGATCACGGCGTCAGCACCCCCACCGCCAACGTCCCCACCGAACGCCAAAAGAATGGCGATTTCTCCCAGACCCTCACCAGCGCCGGCGCCCTCATCCGCGTCTACGACCCCCTTACCACCGTCCCCGACGCCTCCCAGCGCAGCGGCTTCGGCCGCCAGCCCTTCGCCGGCAATCTCCTCCCCGCCTCCCGCATGGACCCCATCATGAAAAAGGTGCTCGGCTACTACCCCGCGCCCACCCTCCCCATATCCCCCACCGTCCAGGTCAACTGGTCCCAGAACTTCGCCAACATCGTCAAAACCGACCGCTGGTTCGCCCGTGGCGACCAGAACTTCGGCGACCGCAATAAAATGTTCTTCCGCTTCGGCTATCAGGCCACCCCGCGCACCAGCCCGTTCACCAACATCGCCTTCCCCGGCGAAGGCACCAACGGCGGCGGCAATCAGAGCAACGTCGCCCACACCGCCGCTATCAGCGATACGCACACTTTCCGTCCCAATCTGATCGGTGAATTCCGCGCCGGTTACACCCGCTCCATCGTCAAGCTCTCGCCCCTCAGCCTCGGCTTCGACATCACGACTCTTGGTCTGCCCCAGTACCTGAAAGCCGCCTCCGCCGATGCCATCTTCCCCCGTTTCAACATCGGCGACTTCACCGCCATCGGCCCGGACCGCGCCTCCCACAACGTCGATGCCGAAACCACCCCCGAATTCCAGGCCCACTTCACCTGGCTCAAGGGCGCCCACGCCGTCAAAACCGGCTACGACGTTCTGATCTGCGCCTTCAATACCTTCCGCCCGGATTACCCCTCCGGCCTCTTCGGGTTTGGCCGCGCCTTCACCCAAGGACCGGACCCGGCTACCGCTACCGCCACCGCCGGCTACGGCCTCGCCAGCGCCATGCTCGGCGCGCCCGATAACGGCCAGTTCACCATCGGCCCCTCCCTGGCACTTCTGCAACCCAGCAATAACTGGTACCTGCAGGACGACTGGAAGCTCCGTTCCAACCTCACCATCAACCTCGGCATGCGCTTCGAATACCAGACCCCCTTCAAAGAACGCTACAACCAGCTCGCCTACTTCGATCCCGCCGGCACAGAACCCGTCACCGGCCGCACCGGCGTGTTGACGATGACCAATGCCAATCGCCGCTACCCCAGCAACCCCAACTACAACTGGGCCCCCCGCATCGGCCTCGCCTGGACCTTCCTCCCGCAAACCGTCTTCCGCGCCGGCTACGGCATCTTCTTCGCCCCCGGCAGCGGCGGCGTCGGCTCCAGCCCTGGCGATCTCGGCAGCGGTTCCTCCGTCAGCACCGGCATCTTCTTCGGCCAACCCCCCGCCGCGCCGAATACCCCGATCCCCGGCTCCAGTCTTGCCAACCCCTTCGTCACCGGCCTCCGCCCCTACCCGAACTCGCTCGTCGGCAGCGGCATCTCCGCCATCTGGCCTGACTGGCGCACCCCAACCAACCAAATGTGGAACGCCAATATCCAGCGCAGCCTCGGGTCCAACTTCCTCGTCGAAGCCGCCTACATCGGTAGCCGCGGCATGCGCATCTGGAACAACTACAACCGCAACGCCACCGACCCTCGCTTCCTCTCCCTCGGCAACCAATTGAACGCCCTGGTTCCCAATCCCTTCTTCGGCAAAATCGCCATCGGCACCATGAGCACCGCCACCGTCCGCCAGGGCATCCTGCTCGTGCCCTATCAGCAGTACGCCGGCAGCATCAATCAGATCCGCGCCTCCGTCGGCGATTCTTCCTATCACGGCTTCACCCTCCGCGCCGAACGGTCGTTCTCGAAGGGCTTGCTCTTCCAACTCTCCTTCACCGGCGCCAAGCTGATCGATAACGTCAACGAACGCTTCATCGGCGGCGCCAATTTCATCAACCCCTACGACCTCGGCCGCTCCCGCTCCATCTCCGCTGCCGACATCAACCGCCGCATCGTTGCCAACTGGGTCTGGGAACTCCCGTTCGGCCACAACAAACGCTTCCTCTCCCGCGGTATCGGCGGCATGATTCTAGGTAACTGGCAGGTCAGCGGCATCCTCTCCGCGCAAACCGGAACGCCCATCGCCATCGGCGCCGCTTGCACCATGCCCGGCGTCTCCGGCCTCGGCTGCTATGCCGATCGCGCCAAGAGCGGCGTCCTTTCCGATGGCGACCGCACCATGAACCGCTGGTTCGACACCACTGCCTACACCAACCCCGGCGCCTACTCTTTTGGTAGCGGATCCCGCACCGAACCCAATCTCCGCAACCCCGGCGCCTTCAACTTCGATTCGGTTCTCAGCCGCTGGCAGCCCATCAAGGAGCGCCTCCGCCTTCAGTACAGAGCCGAGTTCTACAATATGCTCAATCACCCCAACCTCGGCGCCCCGGCCACCGGCATCACGTCCTCTACTTTCGGCATGATCACCACCAAGGCCGGAAACCGGACAATGGCCATGGCACTCCGCCTGGAGTTCTGATCTGCGTACCTCTCTCACTCTCCTGCTTACGCTCGGCGCGGCCCTCGCCGCCGCGCCTGGCGATCCCGATCCGGCAACCCTCAACAACAAGGTCTTGCTCGGCTACCAGGGCTGGTTCGCCTGCCCCGCCGATGGCTCCGGCCGCTGGACCCACTGGTCCCGCACCGTCCCCGGTCCCGATACCCTGACCGTCGAAATGTACCCCGACCTGACCGAGTTCTCCGCGGACGAGCTCTGCCCCGTCCCCGGCATGACCATCGGCGACAAACCCGCCTACCTCTTCTCCTCCCGAAATCCCAAAACCGTCAGCCGCCACTTCCGCTGGATGAAGGAGTACGGCCTCGACGGCGTTCTCGTCCAACGCTTCATCGGCGAAACTAACCGCAAACGCGCCGGCGGCGACATCGTCCTCAAAAACATCATGGCCGCCGCCCGCGAATCGGGCCGCACCTTCGCCATCGAATACGATATCTCCGGCGGCAATCCCGCCACCTTCGCCCAAACCCTCAAGGACGATTGGCAATACCTCGTCGACGAACTCAAAGTCACCGCCCACCCCAACTACCAACGCCACAATGGCAAACCCGTTCTCTCCGTCTGGGGCATGGGTCTCGGCGATGGTCCCGCCCATCCGCCCGCCGACGCCAAGGAGGCCCTCGATCTCATCGTCTGGTTCAAGTTCCGCGCCCCCGATCCGAGCCACCGCGTCACCTACATGGGCGGCACGCCCTCCCGCTGGGCCACCCTCACCGCCGATGCCAAGCCGGACCCCGCCTGGGCCGAAGTCTACGCCATGATGGACGTCGTGCAGCCCTGGTCCGTCGGCCGCTATGGAACGGTAAACGCCGCCGACAAGTGGCGCGAGTCCATCCTCGCCCCCGACGTGAAGAAGACGAAGGAGCAAGGCCAGCTCTACATGCCCGTCGTTTTCCCCGGCTTCTCCTGGCAAAATCTCAAACGAAATAACCGCCCGAACCAGATCCCTCGCCTCCGCGGCGAATTCCTCTGGCGCCAGGCCGTCAACGCCAAAATGGCCGGGGCCACGATGCTCAAAATCGCCATGTTCGACGAAGTCGACGAAAGCACCGCCGTTATGAAAGTGGCCCCCACTCGCGACCGCGCTCCCGCCCAGGGCTTTTGGCTTACCCTCGATGCCGATGGAGCGACGCTCCCCAGCGATTGGTACCTCCGCCTCTCCGGTGAGATCACCCGTATGTTCCACGGCGACATCCCGCCCTCCCAGGCGCTCCCCGCCAACCCCGGTCCACCCTGGAAAAAATGAAGCTCCTCCTCGCCCTCTTCTCCGTCACCCTCGCCGCCCAGCACATCGATCCCTCCAGCCTCGATGGCAAAGTCCTCCTCGGCTACCAGGGCTGGTTCCGCTGTCCCGGCGGCGGCACCATGGGTACCAATTGGAGCCACTGGGCCAACGGCGCCCCCACCGCCGCCAGCCTCGTCATCGACATGTATCCCGACCTGCGCGAGTTCGATCCCGGCGAAACCTGCGCCGTCCCCGGCATGTCGATCGGCGCCAACCCCGCCACCCTCTTCTCCTCCGGCAAAAGCCGCACCGTCGCCCGCCACTTCGAATGGATGCAACACTACGGCCTCGATGGCGTCCTCCTCCAACGCTTTGTCACCGACATCCCCGGAAGCCGCAACAGTGGCGACGCCGTCCTCAAAAACGTAATGGCCGCCGCCGAACGCTACGGCCGCGTCTTCGCCATCGAATACGACATCAGCGGCGCCAACCCCGCCACCGTCGCCAGCGTCCTCCAACAGGATTGGCGCTATCTCGTGGAAACCCACAAGGTCACCGCCCACCCGCGCTACCTCCGCCACAATGGCAAACCCGTCGTCTCCGTCTGGGGCATCGGCCTCAACGATACGCGTCACCCGCCCTCCACCCCCGATGCCGCCCTCGCTCTCATCCGCTGGTTCCAGGCCGAAGCCGGCGTCGCCTACATCGGCGGCACCCCCGCCTACTGGCGAACTCTCTCCAATGACGCCGCCACCGACCCCCGCTGGACCGAAGTCTACCAGGCCATGGACGGCATCCAGCCCTGGACCGTCGGCCGCTACGCCACCCTCGCCGACATCAACCGCTGGCAGACCACTCGGCTACTCCCCGACCTCGCCGAAACCACCAAAACCGGCCAGCTCTACATGCCCGTCATCTTCCCCGGCTTCTCCTGGTTCAACCTCAATCGCACCGCCAGGCAAAATCAAATCCCCCGTCTGCGCGGTGAGTTCCTCTGGCGTCAGGCCTACAACGCCAAAGCGGCCGGCGCCCGCATGTTGAAAATCGCCATGTTCGACGAAGTCAACGAAAGCACGGCCATGTTCAAGTTGGCCCCGCGCCGCGAAGACGCCCCGGACCAGGGCTTCTGGCTCACCCTCGATGCCGATGGCTTCACCCTCCCCAGCGATTGGTATCTACGCTTAGCCGGCGAAATCACCCGCGGCTTCCACGGCCAGTCCCCCCTCGAAATCCTAATGCCCGAAACCCCTGGCCCCCCGTGGCCGGACTCTTCCGGCGCCATGGCCCT
>CAMATG010000163.1 GCA_945860645.1 Candidatus Sulfopaludibacter sp. SbA3
CCGCCAACATCCCCGCACTCCGTTGCGCCCGTTCCAACCGCAGCGCCAACGTCCGCACCCCTCGCACCGCCAGAAACGCCTCCATCACCCCCGGCGTCGCCCCAGTCAATTCGCGCGTATGCCGCAGTGCCGCCGCCAGTCGCGCATCGCGGACCGTCACCACTCCGCCCAATAAGTCGGAATGCCCCCCAATGAACTTGGTGGCCGATAGCATCGAAACCTCCGCCCCCAACCGCAGCGGCTGCTGGTTCAGCGGCGTAGCGAACGTATTGTCGACGCCAACAATCGCGCTCGTCTTTCGCGGCGCCGCACAGATGGCCCGCACGTCCGCCACCGAAAGTAGCGGATTGGACGGCGATTCCAACCAGATCAAATCGGCGTCCAAACTCCCCGCGATCCACGCCGCCGTATCCGCAACCGCGATCTTCCGCACCGTCCAACGCCCCCGTGCCTCCCCGGCCGCGGCCAGTCCGGACACCCCTTGGTAGCAGTCATCGGGCAGCAGAACAAGGGCCCCAGCCGGCAACTGCTCAAACACCGCGGCAATCGCGGCCATCCCCGATGCAAAGGCGACAGACTCCCCGCCCTCCATCCCACCAACAATTTCCTCCAGCGCCTCCCACGTCGGCGTCCCGTCGTCCCTGGCGTAGGCTCGCCGCTCTCCCAGGATGAAATTGGAAGCAGGCACCAGCGGTACGTTCAAAGGCGCCCCCGGCGTCCGGTCCCGCCCCCCCGATACTAGCCACGACTCTATCGAAAGCCCATCCGCATCATTTCGCTCGTCATGCATTTCCCCAGTGTATCCATCGCCTCCATAACCGCGTCCCTCATCGCTTTTGCAAACGCTCGGTTCGCCGCCCCATCCCCCGCCAGGCAGTTCGATCATTTAATGCACAGGGAGGGCATCCAACAATTGCCGCACCGTTGCCGCCAGAGTTTCCGAGGTAGTCCCTTTCTGCAAAAAAACACACCCTGACGCCGTATCTAACTCACGCTCGTGTGTCTCCGCTGAATATCCCGATACGAAAAGTACTCTCAGTCCCGGCCGCGCTGCCCGCAGCCGGTTCGCCAATTCTACCCCATTCATCTTCGGCATACCGATATCAGTCATTAACAGATCTACTGAGTTTTCTGCGAACAATCGTATGGCGTCATCCGGTCCCGCCGCCTCCAGCACGTCATAACCGTAAGCCTGCAACATCAGCGCCAATATTTCCCGAACCTGTGGGTTGTCTTCCACCATTAGGATTCTCTCACCCCGTCCCGGAAGAATCGTCGCCTCTGGGGCCGCCACGGTCTCCACCGGCGCTGTCGACACCGGCAGATACACGCAGAACGACGAGCCTTTGCCCATCTCGGTCTCGACGGCTACATGCCCGCAGGACTGAATCGCAATCCCCTGCACCGTCGACAATCCCAGCCCCGTCCCGCGGCCCAACCCCTTCGTGGTGAAGAACGGTTCGAAGATGTGCCCCAGTGTTTCCGCGTCGATCCCGGTACCCGTGTCCCGCACCGTCAACTCCACATAGGGGCCTGGCACCACCGGCTCATCGCAGATCACGGGGCTCCCCTCCAGGTCGCACACCCTCGTTGCAATCGTCAACGTTCCGCCGCCCGGCATCGCATCCTGGGCATTAACCGCCAGATTCATCACCAACTGCTCAATCTGATTCCTGTCCGCGAGCACCTGCGGCAGTCCCTCCGCCAGATTCATCTCGATGGCAATGTGCTCATGGATGAGTCGCCGCAGCATTCCCTCCATCCCACGCACTGCATCGTTGACGCTGAATCGCTCCGGGTGCAATACCTGCCTCCGGCTGAACGCCAGCAACTGCTTGACCAGCAGTGCGGACCGTTTCCCGGCGTTCAGAATCTCATTGACGTTCCGATACTGCGGATTCGCCGGTCCCATTTGCCGGATGGCAATCTCCGAATAGCCGTTAATCACCGTCAGCATATTGTTGAAATCGTGTGCGATGCCACCGGCCAGCCGCCCGATCGATTCCATCCTCTGGGCCTGCATCAACTGCGAACGCAACCGCTTCTCCTCCGCCTCGGCTTCCTTTCGCTCCGTCACATCGTACAGGCAGATCAGCGTCTGGCCCTCTCCCTCCGACGAAATCACCGACTCCGATTTCCAAAAGGTGACCTTCCGCGTGGCGCTGTTACCCGGTGCACGGACCTCGCATTCGATCTCCTGCGGCGTGAAACTTGTCCTGCGTGCCTTACCTGTCGATGCCTCAACACGGCCACTCGTGTACGCCGCCTCGGAATCGCAATCGTTCGGATCCGTCAACGAATGCACACAGTGCAGTGCCTCGCCCACTGGCGTCCCCACCAACTCCGCTTCACTTGCCCTGGAGTACTGCGCGAACGCCGGATTCGCACGCACAATGTTCCGGTCGTTATCCACAAGACACAACATCACCGGAGTATGGCGGAAGATCGTCTCAACCGTGGCTCGGCTGCTTGCCACCGCGGCGTCTCGCTGCTTGTCCGCCGTGATGTCGCTGATCACTACCTGCCACTCCGGTCGCCCCGCCGTCTCCCTCGCCTTCGACATCTCCAGCCGAGCCCAGAACGGCTCGCTGTCCTGTCGTTTCAGCCGTAACTCGAAGCGCTGCGCGCTTCCGTCGTCCATCCATAGCTTCCGGTGCAGATAGTAGACATCCTGGTCGGCGCTCGCGATGAACCGGGAAAAGGGCTGCCCGGTAAGGCTGCTCCTTGTCACTCCCAATTGCTCCCCTAAAGTCAGATTTGCCCGTTCCACCAGGCCCGATTCCGATATCGTGCAGTACCCGACTGGCGCAAAATCGTACAGATCGACATAGGCCGCCTTCGTCTCTTCCAGTTCCGCCTGGGTCCGGCGCAACTCCTCGTTCTGCATCTCCAGTTCAATCTGGTGAACGCGCAAGTTGTGCAGGATGGTTGGTATGTCCTCTGACGGGTCCGGTCCGGCTTCCACCCCTTCCCGGGAAGATGCTATGGTTTCCGCATGTTGACGTAGCTCCTCGGAAAGCCAATCACCATTAGACATCTCGCCTCCTGTTTACTTGCCGCGCCATGGTCGCGATCGCGTAGGTGCCTCCCCGGCTGTTTGTCAGTGCCGTCGCCGTTAGGACAACCTCCAGCCGTTGTCCGTCTTTGCCGACCCGGAGTGCACGATAGGACTCCAGAATCTCCGATTGACTCAGTCGTTGTACCAATCCCAGCGCCTCTTCCCGGTCCGGTTCCGGAATCAGTTCCCGGATGTTCATCTCCAGAGCCTCGGCCGCGGTCCACCCAAACATCGCCTCCGCGCCGGGGTTCCACGCAATGATCCGCCCCTCCATATCGTGCGCCACAATGGCGTCACTCCAGTCCCGCACCACGGCTTCGAGTTTCCCCAGATGATCCGCCTGCATCCGTTCCGCTTCGGCCCGGCGCTCTTCGGTGGTATCCAAAAGAACCATCAGCCCCGCCGTCATCCGCCCCGCCGCGTCGTAAACAGGCGCCGCGTTCGCCATCACCACCCGCTCTTCCCCGTCAGCCCGCCGGATCACCAACTCCCGGGTGCACGCCTTCCCGGTCGCCATCGCTTGCGTCAGCGGAATCTCTCCCGGCTCCAGTTCCCGTCCCTCACTGTCCCGCAAGTGCCACACGGCCGTCAGCGGATCCGTCACTTCGGTTGCACCCTCGATGCCGCGGAGTTTCAACCACGCCTCATTCAAATATCGTATCCGCCCATCCGCCACGTTCGCAATCACGACGCCCGCATTCCCCTGGTCCATCGCCGTCTGCAGAATCGCCTGCGTCTGTCCCAACTCCTCCAAGGCTCTCCGCGCGACGGAGATATCCACGAATGTGATCACAGCTCCTTCAATGACGTTCTCCACCGTCCGGTACGGTTGGATCCGCATGGTGTACCAGTCCCCGCCCCGCGCCTGTACGTCGACTTCCTTCGGGATCAGCGTATCCAATACCACCTGCACGTCCGCCGCGAGACTGCTGTACCCAGGCAGATTTGACGAGAGATGCCCCACCGGCCGGCCTACGTCGCTGGCGATCAGGTTGATGATTCGCGTTGCCGCCGGGGTGAATCGCAAAATGCGCAACTTGTGATCCACGTACACCGTCGCAATCCCGGTTCCCGCCAGCAGATTGTTCATGTCGTTGTTCGAGCGGGTCAACTCGGTGACTTTGCTCTGCAGTTCCCCGTTTACTGTCGCCAGCTCCTCGTTCACCGACTGCAACTCTTCCTTCGACGTTTCCAGTTCCTCGTTCGACGACTGCAACTCCTCGTTCACCGATTGCATCTCTTCGTTCGACGACTGCAACTCCTCGTTGGCGGTCTCCAGTTGCTCGTTCGCTGCCTGCAGGTACATCTCTTTGGCGCGCAACTCCTGCTGCAGGGCAGCCACCCGTTCATCGGTCGCCGCTTCCGGATCACTCACCGCGAGGTTCGCAATCGGCGCCGCCTCGGGCTCTTCTTGCATCGCCACCAGGAACAGCGGGTCCTCGATCTTGTCCCCGGTCCCGGCCGGCGCCGGGCATACCGTCAACTGCACAGCCGTATAGTGCCCGTTGGTTTTCACCCGAATTCCGCGGCGTTCCACCACCGTCTTCGTCTGAGCCGCCGCGTGCAGACTCATCGTCAGTTCCGGACGCAAGCCCTCCCGCGCCATCTTCAGGATGTTGGGTACGCTCATTTCCCCGGGCGCCGGTTCCAGATACTGCCCGGTCCGTCCGTGTACATACAGAATGTCGCCAAGGGCGTTCACCAATACTGCCGCGGGCGCAAACCGCTGGAGCAGTGTCCGCTCGGCGATCTCCCGAAATGGCCGTTTCATATCACTTGTTCGCTTTCCTTCGACCCGCGTCGATGACGCTTCCTTCGTTACTTCCGTCCCCGCCGGCCACGTGAACAAACGGTCGGAGCTGACTCGGCGGGTGGTGAGGCTTTCCACCCGCCGCTGGTACAGCTTCGCTTTCCGGTCCACCGGAGTGAACAGATCGTTAAACTCACCCGTCGTCTCCGCCGACCCCAAAAACAGAAATCCACCGGGACGTATCGAGTAGTGAAACAGCGGAATCAGCTTCTTTTGCAGATCCCCGTTAAGGTAGATCAGCAGGTTCCGGCAACTCAACAGGTCCAGCCGGGAAAACGGCGGATCCTGGATCATGTCCTGCTCGGAAAAGACCACCGTGTCTCGAATGCTCTTTTTAATCCGGTAGTGCGTGCCGTTCGGCGAAAGCCGGAAGAATCGCTCCAATCGTGTTGGCGAAACCTCGGCGGCAATACTGGCCGGATACTGTCCAGCTCGTGCAATCGCAATCGCTTGCGGGTCGATGTCGGTCGCGAAAATCTGTAATTTGATGTTTCCTGTTTGCGTCTCCTGCCGCTCCGCCAATAGGATCGCCAGCGAGTACGCCTCCTCACCCGTGGAACAGCCGGGAACCCATACTCGCACCGTGCCGCCCGCCCCCGCCGAGGACATCAGTTGCGGGATCACCTGCTCTTCCAAGGCCAGAAACGCCTCCGAATCGCGGAAGAAACGGGTCACGCCGATCAACAGATCGCGAAACAGCGCGTCCACCTCCGTTGGCTTCTCCTTCAGATACTTCAAGTACCCGTCTATCGATGAAAACTGATGCACCGCCATTCGCCGTTCAATGCGGCGGTTCACCGTATTCATCTTGTAGTGCGAGAAATCGAGGCCGATACGGGACCGCAAGTGCGAGAGAATCTGCCGAAGCGCGTTCGCGCCCGCGGGAGCAAGGGGGCCCTTTGCCCGTGGCGGAGGACTGAAGGCCTGCGCTACATACGAAATCAATTTCCCCGCCATCTCCTGCGGTTTGAGTTCAAAGTCAACCAGGCCCGTTGCAATTGCGCTCCGAGGCATCCCGTTAAACTCGGTCGACTCCGGATCCTGCGCCATCACCATCCCGCCGTGACTCTTGATCGCCCTTGCCCCGCGCGTTCCGTCACTGCCTGTGCCCGAAAGGATAACGCCGATCGCCCGCTCCTTCTGATCCTCGGCCATCGAACAGAAAAAGTAGTCAATCGGCAACCGCAGGCCCCTCGGGATCGTTGGCTCCAGTAACTGCAGCGAGCCGTTCGTCAACGCCATATCCCGATTCGGCGGATTGATATAGATGCAATTCGGCTCCACTGCCATGCCATCCGTGACCTCAAAGACCGGCATGCGGGTGAAACGTTGGACTAACTCGGCAAGAATACTTTTGTGGTCTGGTGCCAGATGTTGCACCAGAATGAAGGCCATCCCCGGATCCTCGTTGCCGGGTATTCCGGAAAGAAACGCTTCAAACGCCCCAAGCCCACCCGCTGAGGCACCAACCCCAACAATACCAAACCCCCGATTGCTTCGTATTCCCATCCTAACCCTACGCTACTCCTTCTCGGTTCCAATGAACAGCGGTTTATATGGGCCGAACCACGCGTTCCGCCCCCTCTAAAAGAGTAGCGCCCCGTCTTGGCCTCGAATTTTGCGAGTGTCGCCGTCCGGCGGCTGTCGATCCGGAAATAGAAAAAGGAAGCTCAGCCCCATCCCCCATTCCCTCCAACCCCGGCTTCGCCTATAGTGAGGTTTGGAGCACAGTCGCTCCGCACCCCTGCACCCGCATCGGCCCGGCGCGACGCAGGAGGTGAGTTCGATGAACTGGCACCTGGTCCGGAATGGCAAGCGCTACGGCCCATTCGATCAACAAGCGCTGCAGAAACTGATTGCCCAGGGGCAACTGCAACCCGGCGACATGGTTCGCCCCGACAACTCCCCCAACTGGATCCCCGCCTCCCAGGCCCTCCGGTTCGCCCAACCGCCCCCCAAAAAGCGTGGCTGCCGAGGCTGCCTCACCCTCCTCATCGGCATCCCCGCCCTCCTCCTCCTCGGCCTCTTCCTCTGGCTCAAATACAAGGATTCCGGCAACCTCACCCTCGGCGCTGCCACCCCGCTCACCACCCAAACCATCTCCCCATCCGGCGGCGTCATCGCCATCCCCAACGGCCCCACGCTCACCATCTCCGCCGAAGCCTACACCCAACCCACCACCTTCAAAATCACCACCACCGCCATCACAGCTCACAAACTCGGCCCGCTCTTCCACCCCGCCTCCCCGCTCATATCCATCGACAACGGCCACGGCTACGCCAACGACCCCATCACCGTCAAAATCCCCATCAAGCTCGCCAAAAACGAATTCGCCCTCGGCTTCTTCTACGACCGCAAAACCAGCCGTCTCGAAGGCCTTCCGCTCGTCGCCGAAGACGCCCAGTCCATCACCGTCCTCACCCGCCACTTCTCCGACATCGTCATCTCCAAAGCCAAAAAGGAGGAGGTCATCAAAGCCCTCCCCGTCGACAGCGGCTACCTCCCCGGCGCCGACGACTGGCAGTTCACCAACTACGGTTCCTGGCTCGCCCCCGGCGGCCACTGCGCCGGCCAGTCCATCACCTCGCTCTGGTATTACGTCGAAAAGAAGAAGGCCGCCGGCGAACGCCCCCTCTACGGCCGCTACGACAACAACGACTACGGCATGGGCACCATCGACCTCCAGAACGACGACTCCTGGGGCTACCGCTTCTCCTCCGTCGTTCAAAGCGAGCTCGATTGGAACAGTCTCAGCCGCCGCATTGTCCGCAAGTTCAACGGCTTCAACAGCGGCCTCACCTGGCTGGCGTTCGCCTACGCCATCCACCTCACCGGTGAGCCCCAGTACATCGAAATCTGGGGCCAATCCACCGACAAAGCCGGCAAAACCACCGAAGCCGGCCACGCCATGGTGGTCTACAAGGCGGACGCCACCGGCCTCTACATCGCCGACCCCAACTACCACGGCAACGCCAACCGCAAGATCACCCTCGCCGCCGGCCAGCTCCAGCCCTACAATTCCGGCGCCAACAAGGCGGAAATCGACAAAGGCAACGGAATATCGTTCCCCACTCTCCCCTACATCGGCAAGACCGCCATAGCCGACTGGCCCAACGTCGCCACCCGCTACGCCGAAATCGCTACCGCCAAAATCGGCAACGACAAATTCCCCAAATGGAAAGTGTCGTACCTGGTGCAGGACGGCCCGAATCCGAAGTGGCTCGAGCTCCCGAAAGTCATCAAGACGGCAGATCCCAATATCCGCCTCCACATCAAATTCCCCTACGGCTCCGGCGCCGCGCCGTACCGCGTGACCGTCTATAAGGGAACCGCCCCCCAGAACACCGGGTCCTTTGACGCCAACGGGGACGCCTACTACACGGCCTCACTGGAGAAGGGCGTGAACAACCTGGGCTTCTATTACTTCCAGCTGGACGCCAACGGGGACGAACAATACATCGACTTCAAGCGCGTCCGCATCCTCTCCGGCGACGACGATCTCACCGGAACCTGGAAAGGCGAAATGACCGTCCGCGGTACGGAAGCGTTCCGCAAGTACATCGAAACCGGGATCGTGGCTGTTCTCCGCGCCTTCCTGCCGGACCGTTCAGAAGGTGACCTCCGTGCCGCTGCCGCGGCGTCCATCACCATGAACGTCGAAACCCACCCCTTCACCCTGCAACTAGCCAAACGCCCCAACGACGAAACCAAATACGACTTCACGATGACCGGGCCAGAAACCGTATCAGGCATAGCGGAGTACAAGGATGGCGAACTCACCTGGCGAGCCCGCGCCGCCGACCGCTCCACCGCCGACTACCGAGGCACCCTATCGGCCAAGACCACCCTCAACGGCACCATCAACATCACCGCCTGGGGCCTAATCCCCAACGCCGCCACCTCCACCTTCGCAATACAAAAGCAATAATATGGTGTCAGACACCTCATTTTTTTCCGTAAAACGCACCATTTACACCCCTATGAAAAACTGCGTCACAAAGGAAATAGAAGTTTACATCTCCCCCTAACCCCAACAAACCAAGCCACTTCCCCCTCCCCCAAAAATCACTCAAATTCCGTTTACTATATACGCCCCCGCTACTCTCCAATCAGAGAGGCAATGTATGCAACCGCAACCCAACAAGCTGTCCCGCTCCGAACAAGCGAAGATCAACGGCGCCAAATCCCGTGGCCCCAAAACCCCCGAAGGCCACCAGAAGTGTGCCCAATCGGCCCAGGAAGCCAGCCGCCGCCGCGCCATCGCCCTCACCTTCGATTGCACCCTCCTCCCCAACGAATCCCGCGAAATCCACGATCTGATCGCCCAGGACGAGTTCGCCTACCACCAGCCCGCCTCCCCCTCCGAGGTCCAACTCGTCCAGGAACTCATCGACGTCAACTGGCGCATCAAGCGCATCCGCTTCGCCCAGACCAACGACCTCGTCGCCAACATGGAGTCCCAGCGCCAACGCGCCAGCGCCCCCCAGCTCTCCGCCACCATGGTCGCCAACGCCGAACGCGAAGGCTCCATGCCCAACGGCGCCCAGCTCCAATTCGATCGCCGCGTCAACATCCTGGCCACCCACCGCGCCAAGATCCTCCGCGACCTCGACCGCCTCCGCAAGCGTTTCCCCGTCGCCCCAGGGTCCCAACGCGTGTTGGAAACAAAGCACTTCTCGACGGAATTTCAATTCGAGGGTCCCAACGAGCCCGCCGCGCCCCAGCCCGAAGCGCAGCCAATGGCCTACCCGACCAATCCGGATACCCAAACGGTCCCCCCAGCCCCGGAAGCCAAGGCGACAACCGAACCGGTCGAAATCACCACCTGGGCCGCCAGCGCGCTCGATTTCCACCCCGACGCCATCCAGCACCAGATCATGACGGAAACCAACAACCGCATCCTGGTCCTGGCCCCGCGCCAAACCGGTAAATCCACCGCCGCCGCCGTGCGCGTGCTCCACGAAGCCGTCCACAAGGCCAACGCGACCATCCTGCTCGCCAGCGCCAGCGGCCGCCAATCCGGCCAAATCTTGCAAAAGGCCCGCCAAATGGCCCGAAAGCTCGACATTAAACTCGCCGGCCCGCCGCCCAAGTGCGAAGGCTTCACCCTGGCCAACGGCGCCAGCGTCGTCGCCCTGCCCGACAACGAAGAGACCATCCGCTGCTTCTCGGCGCCAACGCTCATCGTGGTCGACGAAGCCGCCTTCGCCTCCGACACGGCCTATAAGGCCCTCGAGCCCATGCTGACGGTCTCCAACGGGACGCTGATGTTACTCAGCACCCCCAACGGCCAGCTCGGCTACTTTTACGAGCAGTGGCATCTGCCGGACAGCCCCTGGACAAAGATCTTCGGCACCCTCGACGACTGCCCGAGGGTGAATAAGGACGCCATCGAGGGCATGCGAAAGTCGATGGCGAAGGCCGACTTCGAGCAGGAATTCGAGTGCAAATTCGTCGCCTCCAGCGGCCAGTTCATCAGCGTGGAAACATTCCGCAAATGCCTCCGCGACGACTTCGAACCCTTCTGCCCCGGCTGGGACGAAACGGGGCAATAGATGCGCTACCTTTCG
>CAMATG010000164.1 GCA_945860645.1 Candidatus Sulfopaludibacter sp. SbA3
GAGTTGCTTGCGCTTTTCGGCGCCACCCGGGCCGGGGCAAAAGCGATTCAGATCGACCCCGGAGCAGGATCCAGCGCCCAGCGTAACCGCCTTCTGTTCCGGGCACAGTTTCAGCCCAATCACTTCCCGGCGCAAGGAGTTGCTAACAAAATAAGTGCGCGTCGACAGCGCGGAGCTGAGGCGTTCCGCTGTCTCCAGGATCCGGCGCAACAGGCCGGTTCTGGTTAACAGCGGGAGCCCATGAACGGTGTAGAGCCGTACCGGAACACCGGCCAGCGTCGCCGCGATCATCCCCAGTAGCCCGGCCTTCGGGGTGTGCACATGAACGATGTGGGGGCGCAGTTTGACCATCAGACGGACCAGCCGGAACAGGGAGACGAGGTCGCGGCGAGGGCTCACCGGACGCTCCATCGGAATGCCGTGCGTTGTAACTCCGCAGGAGGCGCCGAGACGATCCAACTCGGCTCCGGGAGAGGAGACGGCGTGTACGTCGAAGCCCTCTTCGGCAAGTAGCGACAGTTGGCGTGGGAAGAAGGCCACCATCGTCTGCGGAACGGTCGTGAGTACCATGACGCGAATGTTTACGCTCATGCGGCGGCTCCTTCCCGTATTTCGGATGCCATCGGGGCCGCGCTCTCCAGCGACGCGCAGACTCTCCGCCACTCCACCAATTCGGCCGGCGTCAGCTCCGCCTCTCGCAACCGAAGCCATTCGTAGCGGCCGGAGACGGCCGTTAATCCGGCGTCGAGCAGCACCTTCACGGACTCGGCGATCGCTGCCCGCACAAACAGACCGGTTCCAAATTCCTGCCGGCGCGCGGCCAGATAGCGAATTCGGCCCAGCCGCGTTTTGAACCGTTTCTGCAGGCCGCCGCGCATCTCGCGATACCCGTAGAGTGCCTCTGTCAGATTCGCGAACCGGCTGCCCGGCAGGGCGCGGTACAGCAGTTCGATGTCTTCAAAACGCAGCGCCGTCGGATCGTACAGGTTGCGCCGGTACCAAGCCGCGCGCGCCATCCAGGTCGGATGCGCGAGGCCAAAGCCAAGCGCCGGAGTGCGCACACTACCTTCGTGTTCCGCGGGTGCCGAACGCTTGCCGATGGGGCTGCCATCTTCTCCGCAGATCAACATGCAGCATCCCACGACGTCCACCTCCGGATGCGCGACAAGGTAGGCCACCTGCTGACGCAGCCGATCCGGGTAGCTGATGTCATCGGCGTCCATGCGTGCGATCACCGTGCCGCGGGCCCGGCCGATGCACTCGTTCAAGCGCGCGGCGAGACCTTTGGTTTTCCCGTCGGACCACACGATCACCCGCGGATCATGTAACGATTGCGCCAGCTCCAGGCTTCCGTCGCGGGAACCGTCATCGCACAACAACAGTTCCCAGTTGGTATAGGTCTGCTGCAGCATTGATCGCAACGCCGGTTCAAACGCCGGGCCGCCATTGAGGAATGGCAGGATCACGGAGACGAGCGGTGCTTCCATCGGGTTGTTCACTGGCGTTTCCATAACGTGCCTATTGCCGCGGCGTCGCGCTGTAGACCTCGCCCAATTCCTGCGTAATGGTTTCCCAGGCGAAGCGGCGGGCGTTGGTCACGGCGGCCTCGCTGAACTGATGCCGCAGGGCGTTGTTGTCCATCATGGTGCGCAGTTGGCGCGTGAGGTCGTCCAGATCGCCCGATTCAAAGAGCAATCCGCTCGAGGTCCGGACTACTTCCGGCAACCCGCCGTGATTGCTGCAAACCACCGGGCGCCCGCAAGCCTGGGCTTCAATGGCCGCCATACCGAACATCTCGTTCACGCGCGTCGGCAGCACGAAGACATCGGCCATGTTGTAGACCGAGGGGAGAATCGCCTCTTCCACTGGGCCCAGGTACAGGCCGTCGTTGGCACGCAGCATAGTGGTGATTTCGTCGGAGCCTTCGTGGCCGAACTGGCCGATCGGGCCGGCGACCACAAGCCGCACTTTCCGCCCTTCGGCGCGCATCCGGGCATAGGCGTTCACCAGCAGGTCGGTCCCTTTCTGGCGGCAGACGCGGCCCACGTAGAGCAGGACAAATTCGTCCGGCCTCAGACCTAAAGCTGCACGGCGTTCGGCGGCCGCCGCCGGGTCCGGATAGAACTGCTGCAGGCTGACGCCGTTGTAGAGCACTCGCATCCGGTCTTCCGGAATCGACCAGTACGACGCGGATTCACGCAGGCAGTAATCGGAAACCGGGAGCAGGGAGGAGAACGTATTCAGCGCCCGCTTGTACCAGGGGAAGAACGGGTTCTGCTTGCCGCGCCGGAAGATGAAGTAGTCGAAGGAGAGGACGGTGCGCGCCTGGATGCCACGCGCAAACAGTTTGGCGAACATCGCCCCTTCGGACAGCGTGTGAAAGTGGATCACGTCGGGCGCGAACTTCTTCACATCCTGCAGGCTCTTGGCCAGAAACTCGGCCGCGCGGAGCAGTCCCTTGCGGCGGCAGGCAACGGCGCGAATCTCGGCGCCGAAGTAGTCGGTGGAGCTGGTTTGGTCCTCGGCCGAGTAGACGATCACCCGCGATCCCTGTTGGGCCTGGCGGGCGGCGATTTCACGCATGCGGCGCTCGGTGGCGCCACCCAGGTTGTAGAGAATCGGAAGATGCGGAGGGCCGATGTGTACGATAGTCATTTTTCTTAAGCCACCTTGGTCGCGGATACTTCGGCGGAGCGCGCCGGGCCGCTGGTTCCCATAAAGTGCGATGCCAGCCGGGCGATCCCGCGCTGCACCGCGAATTTCGTCGCCAGCCGTCGAGGGCGAATGCCCTTCAGCTGCGCATACAGTTCCAAATGTTGGTTCACCATCGTACTGATGGAGTACTTCTGCCGGGCGTAACGGCTCATCGCCTCGACGGATTCCTGGAAGCGCCCGTAGTGATCGAAGAGGTTCGTCAGCGCCGCCGCGATGCCGTCGGCGGAGCGGTCCTCCAGGACTACGCCGAACCCATTGGCCTGCTCCGGAATGCCGCCCACCGCGCTCGCCACGAAGGGCAGGCCGCACAGCATCGCCTCGGTAATGACAGAGGGCAATGCTTCCGTCGAACTGGGCAGCACCAGGACGTCACTCTGCTGGTAGAGCGCAGCCAGATCCCGCGGGCCCGTCTCGCCGCGGAACAGGACGCGGTCGGCGATTCCCAACTCCGTCGCCAGTGTCCGCAACTCTTGTTCCATCTGCGGATTCTGATACGCCAGCGTCAGACGGAATTCGTGTCGCAGTCCAGCCAGCGCGCGGAGAAGTACATCCACTCGCTTTAGGGCGATCAGCTGCCCGACGAACAGGATTTGCCAGGGTGCGCCCTGGCCCGCGCGGCTGGCGCGGCGGAAGCTGTAATTACTTACATCGATGCCGTTCCGAATCGACCGCAGGATGGCGCCATCGAGCGGGAATGCGGCCCGCGAACGCGCCGCCTCACTCTCCGTCAGGCTGACCACGCCATCGGCGGTGGACAGGACATACCGCATCGATAGCTGCCGCGCGCGGCTCAGTGTGCCGGTGGCGAGATGGGCGTTGCAATGGGGCGTGAAGATGAAGGGCGTCGTCGAACCGTCGCTTGCCAATCGCAGTGCGCCGTAGCTTAAGTGATGGACGTGAACGACATCGAAGCGGCCAAAGTCGGCTTCGTCGTAATGACTGAGCGTCGTCACCTGGTGGCCGGCCTCCCGGAACCCGGTCTCCAGCGTCGTCTCCGGCGTGATCTTCACGTAGGTGGAGCGCGCGCCGCCCTTGTTGTAGATGCCGCCGATCAGGCAGATCCTCATCGAATTCCGGCTCCAGTCTGATAGGAAATAGCGGGCGCCGGGGAGCGACGCAACAAGGCTCCCGCGTGGATTGCGGCAAGGTACAGGTAAACCGGTCCCAGGAAGTAGAACAGGATCTGCACGTAGACGCTGACACTCCACACGGCCAGCAACGCGCCCCACACCGCGATGTATTGAATGATGAACGCGCCAAACGTGGATCGGACCGCGAGCAGCCAGGATTCAAACATCGCCAGCAACAGGCTCAGCGCGATGAATCCAGCCACGACGCCGGGCACGTGGAAGTTGCCGAACAGCTCGGCCACGTACGCCGGAATCTGATCGTCGATTCCCGACGTGCCATAGATGGCGTGGTTGTAGACAACGGGTCCGCTGGTATCCCGGAAGCCTTTGCCAAGAATCGGAATCGGACTCATGACGGAGGAGACGAGTGTCGTGCCTCCCCACAGCCGGTTGCCCCAGTCCAGGCTCTCGTAGAAGACGGCGGTCAACTGCGGCCCGGCGCAGTAGACAACAATGTTCTCGGTCAAATCGTTGACGGAAACTTCGACTTCGCGCGAAGCGTTGGGGGCAACCTGTGCCAGTTGCGATTTACCGCGGAACGATCCAACCGCCAGCAGGACCGGTATGAAGAAGACAACCGCGGCCAGCGTCAAAACGGGCGGGATCCGGCGAATCCGGGCGCTATAAACTGCGATCAGCGAAACGAGCGGGAAGACCACCGCGCCCCGGTTGAATCCGAATGTCAGGTTGGCGATCGTGATGCCAACCGCGGCGGCGAGACCCGCCACCACCGGCCGCCACGTGTCGCCGGATTCGCGGCTTTTGTCGGCCACCCGGGACCACCACGTCACCAGCGAAAACGCGAAAAAGGGGCGCAGAATCGTACCGAAGAACTCGCCCCAACTGGCGCCCCCTTGCGGATCGATAACGGACGCCGGATCGGAGAAGTATTGAACAAAACGGCCGATGCTGCCGAAGGTCAGAAACAGGCCCACCAGCCCCAGACCCGCGAATACAAAAATGTAGGTGCTGCTGGGCGTTTGAGAGAGGGCCGGAAGGAGGGAGAAGCGCCCTGGCGTAACCGGGCCACCCGGTGCGAATTGAAGGCCGAGACAGAAGGCCAGATAGGCAATCGTGTCGACGAGGATCGCGCCCTCAATCGATCGTGTCGACGCCGTCAACGCCATGATCTTGTTCTCATACCCGTATGCCATCAGCAGAACGGGGACCACCAGGATCTTCATGTGGAGCAGGACCAGCGCCACATTGACCGGAGAGAAATAGTGGTTCGCCCGGAATCGGGCGCGCGGCAGGAAACACTGCACCAGTAGGCACACAAAGGCCGACGCCAGCACCGACAACAGGCGTTGATCCGGCGGACAAAGTAGCAGTGCCGGCAGCACCAGTAGCGGTACGGCGACAGCCCAGCCCGGTCCCGCCAGTTCGACGGGCGGAGGCGTGGCTATCATGACGGAACTCATCGTCAGTCTCATTCAGCCACTCCGGCCACTGCAGTGGCCCGGTCCTCGCGCAGACACAGCCAGAGCGCCAACGACGCCACCGTGTACGCGAACAGAAATGCGCCTGCCAGCCCCAGCGCATTCCAGCGCGGGACGGCGATCCACGACGCACCAAGGAAGGCGACCGCGAGCAACAGGTCGATGCCCGTTCGCGCCCACGCTCTGTCATTGCTCAGCAGTGCAGCGCCCAGCTGCATATTCAGCACCGTCGGCACCGCGGAGATCGCCAGCACGGATAGGACCGGCCATCCGGACGCGAAGGAATGTCCGAACAGTTCCAGCAAACGCGGCGCAAAGATCGTGCACAATCCCGCCGCCGGCACCGTGGCCAGCAGGCTGAATCCCAGGTTCCAGTGGAAGGCGCTGCGGTAAGCCTTCTGGTTCGACTCGGCGCGGAAACGGGATAGTGCCGGCATCGCGATGCGCGACACCGCCATTGGAATAAAAATCAGAATGTAGCGGAACCGGTCCGCCGCGGAGAACAGCGCCATTTCGGCAAAGCCGTTCGCCTGCTGCACCAGGAGGATCGTGCTCAGCCAGCTCACCGGCGCCACAACGATGCCCGACACATAGGCGGGCAGGCTGAATGAGAACAGGACGCCTTTTTCAGACGCGCACCCGGCGAGAGTCGTTCGAATGTTCCGGCGGCGGCACTCTGCGTTCAACATGAATCCGTTCAGCACGCAGGAAATGAACAACGAAATCGTTAGGCCGGCAATCGCGCCGGAAGTGCCATATTGCGCGGCAAGCATCGCGGTGACCGGAATCGATAGCAATCCGCCCCACGCGCTCAACTTCGCAATGCGGGAGAAGGCTTCCAATCCCGTCAACGCGCCGCTCTGCACCGCTTCAATCACGCCAAGAAGCAGCAGGCCGGACGACTCAATCAACTGCTTTTTCAGCTCCGGGTTCGCGAACCCTTTCGCCGCCAGCACCGGCGCCAACGCGATCAGGGCCGCCGTCATCAGGGCTCCGGCAAGGGTGCCCGCGCACAGCGATAGCGCGATGATGCGGCCGGCCCGCTCCGGGGCCCGGTCCCGATATTCCGCCACAAACTTGGTCGTCGTCAGCGCCAATCCCAGGCTCGCCAGCGGGGCGAACATGCCGACGGTACTCTGAATCGCCGCCACCTGGCC
The DNA here is from genome assembly GCA_945860645.1 of Candidatus Sulfopaludibacter sp. SbA3. Lineage (GTDB taxonomy): Bacteria > Acidobacteriota > Terriglobia > Bryobacterales > Bryobacteraceae. The sequence goes on from CAMATG010000164.1 coordinate 6,442, forward strand.
AAACTCCACCTGTCCCAACACCCGGGCGCAAATGGCCAGCGCCGCGAGGTTCGATCCGCGCGCCACAACCGCGGCCAGAAACGACCACCCAGCAACGGTCGCCATCCCCCGCTGCTCCTGCCAAACCCGCAGCACCGTCGCCATCCGGGTGGGACGCGCTGGCATCGGGGCGACTGTCTGCGTAGCCCCGCTCATCTTTCCCACTCCGAGACACGTGAGGGCCGGGCACTACGGTTCGCCATACTCTTCGAATTTGTCGATTTGGCAAAACAGTGGCTCTGCAAACAACGTCCCTTGATGAATGAGCTTCAACCCGACCGTGCCGTCAGGTGACGGTCCAGAAATTGGGCTGGTGCGATACATTCAGTTTTGCCTTCAGGGGCTGACCGGTCAATGGAACGGCAGGCACAGAACTTGGCGTGTAAAAGGGCAGGGCAGGTACTGGTCCTCTGGTGGTACTTTCCGCCCAAACGCGCCGAACTGGGGGGGGCAGGGAAGCCCCAAGGGCGGGTTTAGCGCGGCGCGAAGTCGATGCTGAAAACTTTCACGTCGTAGGCCGGAACCACCCCGGTAGCGCGGATTCCGTCACCGGTGCGTGCCCATCGCAAATCGATCTCCCCAATCAATTCGCGGACCGACACCACCTCACCCCGGTCGGGCATCACGACAGCGCCCGTCCATGGTTCACCCGAGTTGTTGACGACCGTCACCGTCACGCGCGACGGCGACTCGTTCACCAGATACTCCACCGGGCTCCCCTCAATGCGCGCGGTCGCGTGCTGTTCCGCCAGCCAGTCGAACAGCCGCGTACCGACGGAGAGCATCTGGTCGTGCGTGGCGTTTTGCAGATAGGGGGCTGTTGCCACGATCACGCGCCCGCCGCCGACGGCATTGCTTGTGATCAACGGCGCTGCGTCGTCGGCAGCGGCTACAATCGAAGCGGTCGTCAGCGAAACCGGCAGAAACCAGAACGGGGACTCACGGGTCGGACGCCCATCGGCAATCCAGGTCGAAGTGGTTCCCCTCTGTCTCGCACCCTCCAGCCGCAGACCAAGGAACGCCTCGTCGAAACCCGTATTCTGTCCGGCCGTGGTTACCAGTGTCCCGCCGGCCTCCACCCACGCGGCCAGTGCCTCGCGCATCCGCGTATCAATGGCGACATCTCCCAGCAGGATGATGACTTTGTACTGGCGTAGCGCCTCCGCTGGCGCGTGATCGTTGAGGATGTCCAGGCTGTGCCCGTAACGTGTCGTGGCCATCGGCTCAAATGGACGAGGGTCTCCGCCACGGGCCAGATAGCTCTGAAATCCCCGCTTGTCCGGCCGCCCTGCCGCGTCGTTAAACGGCGCCCCCGGCGTCAGGCCATGCAACCAGTGGCTCGGGTACGCCAACCGGAAGAACTGGTTGATCATCCGGTCGCCATCGGAATATGGCAGGTCTTGGTACCAGACGGCGTCCTGCTGCAGATAGAGCCAGTGCTTGGGATCGAACCCGGCGTTGCGGCTGATCATCAGCGCGGTGGTCACCGACGCCCGGTCCACCTCCGGGTGCCGCGTCAACGCAAAATCCGCGAATTCTCGCGTAATTCGCCCGAATGGATCCAATTGGGACCCGTTCTTGTAATAACCGGTGGCCTCGTTTCTGATCATGTGCGCGCCGGCCATGTAGGCAATGAAGTAGTGCCTCTTCAGGTAGCTCGGCGACCACCCGCCCAGCAGCGTCTCCCGATCGTCGAATCGCGTAGCCATGTCGTTCGACGTCCGATACGTCGAGATATCGATCCCCCAATGCCGATCATACTGGCGTCCCGCTCCGCGTGTGAATGCGATGCCCGTCGATATATCGCCCAACTCGTCAATGCTCCGTTCCAACAGGCAGATGTCGGCACCCATCTCGTAGGCATGGAAGGTGTTCGGGGAAAAATCCGTGATCGCCGCCGTCCAGTAGTTTCGCTCCGCGGCCGGGCGTCCGAAGGCGATCTTCATCGCCGGATAATTGGCCGCATAGAACCCCGCAAACCTCGCATAGGCTTGCTCCCGAGTGAAGTTGGCGTAACGCGGGCGCCCCTCCGGCACCCATTCGCCGCCGGCTTGATCCCACTCCGGCATCACATTCCAAACCACCTTCCCAATCCCCTCCCGCCCTGCCAACTCCTCGATCGCCTTCTGCTGCGCCAACGCGGCGCCGGGCATAAAATCTTTCCGCAAGCGGCTCGCCGGATCGACCATCAAGTTAACGCCCCGGCTCCGGACGAAGTCCGCCAGTCCCGCATCGAGCGGTGGCTGCAGGCTCACGCCATTCGCCATCCGGTTTCGAATGTTGAGCGATGCCTCTGGATTCGTGTACGCCTGCGAGCCGAAGAATTCGTGATAAAACTCGAAAATCCTATCGTTAAACGTAGCCCCGGCCGGTCCGCGCGGCTGCGCCAAACAACTCGCCGCCCAACCAGCGACCAGGATCCAGATTCTAATACCACGCATGCGTGTTAACAACATTGCTCCACTGACTCCGGCTCAAGCCGGCGTCGCAAACCTGGCGCCGATCTTCCCGATCATACGTTCTGTAAGTACCCCTTGCAACTCGTGTGGTACTCCTACCTTCCGGTACTTCTCATCATTGTGGCTTCACTGCGCCATTTCTGCGCCCCCATTTCCAAACACCAACTGACTCTAAAATGTTGCGTAGAGTTTTGCTCCCGCAATAAAGAACGCGGCCGACCCTACAATTGCGCGAAGGAATACCGCTGAATGCTACCGCCGCGCGCTGCTCCTTCCCGGTCACTGATTAGCGCTCCTTGCCCAACGCCGGCCAATTCCAACCAGCGCCGCAGCAGCGCCGTCTCGCGCGGTGTTGCCGCCTCGGCGATGCTCACCGGCATGAATGCTACGCCCTCCTGCTGAATGATGAGCGGAATCTCCATTCCGTTGGAGTCACGCCAAAAGCGGAGATCCGCCGCCTCCCCTGCGTGCTTTGCGTTGCGAAACAGTTCGGAGACCACGCGGCTCTCAAACAACTCGCTATCCAGGAAATGTAGCTTCGGCCGCCGGATCAGTCGGCGCCCGCCATCGAAGTCCGACGGCGCCAGTCGCAGGATCAGAAAGCAAGCGTCCAGGATCTCGATCCACCGCACCACCGTCCGGTGCGAAACCCCGCAGTCATTCGCCAACGCCTGCTGATCCAGTACCGCACCGCTCTGCCGCTTGGCCGCCGCCAGAAATTGCTCGAAGCGATCCATGTCGTGCACGCTCACCAGGTCGCGTACGTCGCTCTCCAGGAACCCCCTCGCTGGTTTCCATTGCGGATACTCCGCCACGGCCACCGGCTTTGCCGGAACAAATCGTCCCAACATCTCCAGCGATAGCGCCGGCCTTCTCTGGCGCTCCGCTCTCGTCGGCATGTGTAACTCCATTGTCGGCATCGGCACCCGTAAACGGCGCGAACTGGCGAAGATGATTGGATGAGGCGCGGCCTGTTGCGCCAGCCATGAAACCAACTCCGGCGCCCGGTGCAAGTCGTCCACAATCGCCGGTCCCCGGAACTTTGCCAGGTAGTCGCCGGGGTGCTGCCGCGCCCGCGCCCGCTCGGCACTGTCTTCCAGGGAGGCGTACGTGTGTCCTGGGAAATCCCGGCGCAAAAGCGTGGTCTTGCCCGCGCCGCGCGGCCCCTGCACCAGGACGGTCTCGTGGCCGTATGCCGAGCGGTGAAGGGGCACGGAGAGGTGTCTGTGGAGCATGTAAGATCATTATAAAAAAATGAACCAACATATTCACAGGGGGCGGCGAGGCTGGAAATGAGCCAGCCTTCATTGCCCCCTTCCTCCCTGCTTCTCTAACCTGAAAAGCATACATGTCCCACAAAATCGCCCCCGCAAAAGGAAAACTCGGCATCCTCACGCCGGGTATCGGCGCCGTTGCCACCACGTTTATGGCCGGCGTG